>CAYUDI010000023.1:17926-19419 GCA_964443585.1 uncultured Bifidobacterium sp. | reverse complement strand
TACCTGCCGAATAAACCCCTCCGCGCTGGCTAAGCTCACATGACCATCGCGATAGGCTGTCTCAACAGCCGCTATTACTTCGCGAGGGTTAATCAAATGCAGATTGAGCGCTGCTGATAGCAGCGAATGCCAGCCCAAGGGCGTATTGGTCCACATGGCGTCTTGATACTGACCAAACGATGGCAAGCGTTGAGCAACAAATACCTCGAGTGCATGCAACGCCTGGTCGCGCGTTACTGGCCAAGCAAATTTTTCTAACTGACCCGGATGGTCTGGAAACAATTTTTCGATCAGATGAAAAACTTCGATCGTTATGTCGTCCGGCTCAAAAAATGCGGGCTCCGTAATTTCTCCTGGCCCAGTACGCTTGGGATAGGCGCTACGGTTATCCACATCAAAATTCCACTGGCCACCTTCAGGTTCATTATCAGCCATCAGCACGCTGTAGCGTTTGCGCATGACACGATAAAAAAATTCCAGTCGTAGTTCTTTTTTCCCCTTAGCCCACTGTGAAAATTCATGTCGGCTACAGAGAAAATGAGTGTCGTCTAACAGGCGAAGCTCTACGCCTTCAGCGGCACATACCGACTCAAGCAATTTCTGCATACGCCACTCGCCCGGCTCCACGACAACCAGTGCTTTAGGATTGTGGCGCCGCAAAGCAATGGTTAGTCTCTCTTCAAAGGTCGGCGGGAGCTGTTCATCGATTTGTATGTAATCAAACGGCCAATTACGCGCAGCAGCCTGATTAATAAAATGCCGCATGGAAGATAAAAAAATCGCAATCCTCGCCTTGTGCGACCAGACATAGCTGGCTTCGCCCGGCGCCTCTATCATCAACAGGCTATCCCGGGTCGGGTCGAAATTTTCTAAAGCAGGACTGTCAAAACTCAGCTGGTCGCCCAGTACCAGTATCAGATGGCGCATCGATTTCTCAGGTTAATTGCTGCAACTACGACGTGTGGTGCTTGCGCGCTATTCAAGGTTAAACAGTCTCAAAGTTATAAATAGAGAAAGTTTATTCGTGCTCTTTTCGGCCCGCACCTGAATAATCAGAATACGCTAGAATGACTCACTAGTTTAAATTAAAACCTTTTGGTATTGGGCTGAAATTATGAATTCTCTCTCTCACAGCATACGAGCGATGATCGTGACCATCATCTCTACGTTAGCTTTGGCCGGCATGATGATGCCCGCTACTGCCAGCGCTCAAGATTGTCCCGCGCTACTCAATCACAAATTTAATCGTTTGCAGGATGATTCTCCACAAAACCTTTGCCAGTATGCCGGCAAAGTAACGCTGGTTGTTAATACAGCAAGTTACTGTGGTTATACCTCGCAATATGAAGGCCTTGAAAAACTTTATGCGACTTACAAAGACAAAGGCTTAGTAATCCTTGGATTTCCTTCGAATGACTTCAGCCAGGAACCAGGAAATAACAAAGAGATTGCTGATTTTTGCTACAACACCTACGGCGTGAAGTTCCCCATGT
>CAYUDI010000023.1:0-17896 GCA_964443585.1 uncultured Bifidobacterium sp. | reverse complement strand
ACTAGTAGGCAACTTCGGTAGCAGCACACGTCCGGATGAAAAAGCATTTGTCAGCACGCTGGAAAAAGCGCTCGCAAGTCAATAAACAGATGTAGTGCATTTGACATGCTTGTGCATGCAATGCTGTGGCAGTTTTAGCTGTGACGCCTCCCGACTCAGTCGGCGGCCTGGTCGGGGTGATCTTCCCCCAATACGTATTCCTCCCTGACTGGCGTCGCAGCTTTTTTATTTGTATGTAGATTCTTATACCTTTGTGATAATGGTTTAAGAGTCCTCGAAGTTTGATGGTTAAAACTTTGTTTGAGTATTTCCATACCACGTACCGTCTGGAACACGTATGAAAGTCGCCGTTATCGGTTCAGGTATTTCGGGGCTGTCAGCTGCGTGGCGGCTTTCACGCGATGGTCACGACGTCTCGCTATTTGAATCTGGCTCGTATTTTGGCGGGCACACCAATACTGTCGATGTCACGCTCGATGGCATTACACACGGTGTCGATACCGGTTTTTTGGTATTCAATCACCGTACCTATCCCAATCTTGTTCGCTTGTTTGACGAATTACACGTCGAAACAGCCGCCAGCGAGATGTCGTTCTCTGTAAAAATCCCACTCGCAGATGGCGGTACTTTGGAATGGGCTGGTGCCGATCTCAATTCGGTATTTGCTCAGCGCCGTAATCTGATTAATCCGCGCTTTTTACGGATGCTAAAAGATATCGTACGTTTCAATCGGCAAACTACGGCCATGGCTGCCACAGATGGCTTGCTAGAATCGATTTCAGTTGGTGATTTTCTTGACCGCCACGCTTATTGCTCAGAGTTCCGTCATTGGTATTTATTACCCATGGCTGGTTGCATATGGTCTTGCCCTACCGAACAAATGCTCGCTTTTCCTTTGGCTACCTTTGTACGTTTTTGCAGTAACCACGGTCTGATCCAAGTGACTAACCGTCCACAGTGGCATACCGTCATGGGTGGCGCTAAGCATTACGTGCAAAAAATGCTGCCAGCGATTACACATACATTTTTAAATACTCCCGTACGATCTGTAACCCGCATAGGCATGGGATCGCCCGAAATCAGAATAGAAACAGCTACCGGCACGAAGATTTTTGATCATGTTGTGTTAGCTGCGCACAGTGATCAGAACCTCGCCATACTGGCCGATGCCAGCGACGATGAAAAACAAATTTTGTCTGCCGTTAGCTACCAACCTAATCGCGCCGTGTTGCATACCGATGCACGGTGTTTGCCGAAGATAAAAAAAGCCTGGTCGGCATGGAACTATGAAACAGCCGGCACACCTGAGCCTAGGGTGTGCGTACATTATTTGCTCAATAAACTACAGCCTCTGCCGTTTAAACAATCAGTGATTGTGACGCTCAATCCCGTATCACCCATTGACCCCAAAACTATCATTGCAGAATTCGATTACTCTCATCCCGTCTTTGATGCTCAGGCTATCGCTGCACAACAAGCACTACCCTCTATTCAGGGACAACGAAATACCTGGTTTGCCGGTGCCTGGACAGGCTATGGATTTCATGAAGATGGTCATACATCTGGACTCCATGTCGCCCGTGCAATCACACAACTAGCTGCAACTGCATGAGATGAAGATACTTTCTCATCAACCACTAGTGAGCATGGGTCTGGTCAGGCATAGCCGCATACGGCCTACCGAAAACACCTTCAGCTATGGTGTGTTCACCTTCATGTTACCTATTCGGACCATGGGCGAGTCTGGTTTTTTAGCCAAACTCTGTTCGCGCAATCGATTCAATCTCCTATCGTTTTATGACAGTGATCATGCAGATGGCAAAACGCCGCTGCTGACCTGGATAGATCAGTTACTGCGCTCCGAAGATATTCATGATGCCGATGGCGAAATCTGGCTGCAAGCATTTCCTCGGGTGCTAGGCTATGTGTTTAATCCGGTGTCGTTTTGGTTTTGTCATCGTATCGATGGCGTGCTGCGTGCCATAGTCTGCGAAGTAAATAATACCTTTGGTGAACGCCATTTTTATTTACTCAACACTGGTAATGTCATGCCGTGGGGCGTACCACTGACATCAAAAAAAGTTTTCCACGTATCACCCTTCTGCGCAGTCGAAGGAAACTACCGCTTTCGTTTTATGCGCACCATCCAAACTATAGATAACCACGAACAAGAACGTATCGTTGCCAGAATTGATTATGACGATGATCAGGGTCCGTTGTTAATAACTAGTATTTCCGGAAATCTAGCACCGTTAACAACTCGCTCTGCTGCTCAGGCTTTTTTAAAGCATCCACTCATGACATTGGCCGTCATCGGTAATATCCACTGGCAAGCACTTAAATTATTCGCCAAACGTGTCCCTTTTTTCCGCAAGCCTCTACCTCCACCGACTCCACTTAGCCGATGAACAAGCCTTCTACCTCTACGCTTGGCTACAAAGCAAGCTCAGAAACCCGGTCTAGCGAGCATAGCTCGGCACCGACGCAAGTACAGTTCATGTTGCGTATGCTGTCTCGACTAGAGCATGGCTCACTCAACCTGATATGCCCTGATGGCAAGGTACTCAATTTTGGCCACCAAGAGCCTGTCATTACGTTGTCTCTCAGTAGCTGGGAGCCCTTTCTCGCAGCCATACGCTCAGGCGATATCGGCTTTGCTGAAAGCTACCTCAAAGGCGAGTGGCAGACAGATGATCTAGCCAAATTAATCGAGCTATTCATACACAACCGCAATGCGCTTGAATCGGCTATTTACGGTAGCTGGTGGGGCAGCCTGCTGTACAGAATCAAACATCTTTTCAACCGTAATTCTCGCTCCGGTAGTCGACGCAATATTCATGCGCACTACGATATTGGCAACCGCTTTTATACCTTGTGGTTAGACGACTCGATGACGTATTCGAGTGCCTTATTCGCACAACCAGAATTCACACTCAAACAGGCGCAGCACGCAAAATACGAGCGCATACTTACTGAAACAGGTGTGCGCACAGGTGACACTCTGTTGGAGATCGGATGTGGTTGGGGTGGCTTTGCGGAACTCGCCGCGAGCAAAGGCGTGCATGTCACTGGCCTGACTCTCTCTACAGAACAACTGGCGTTTGCACAAAAGCGTTTACTGGCTGCAGGTGTAGGTGAACATACGGAATTACGTCTGCAAGACTATCGCGACGCAGACGGACAATTCGATGCCATTGCTTCAATCGAAATGTTTGAAGCCGTAGGAGAAGACTACTGGGATAGTTATTTCAACTGCATCGCTCAGCGACTTAAAACAGGTGGTCGCGCCTGCATACAAACGATTACGATAGACGACAGCTTATTCGAGCGCTATCGAAAAGGTACTGACTTCATACAACAGTATATTTTCCCAGGTGGGATGCTGCCATCACCTACTGTTTTTAAAGCGCATGCTCAACGTCATGGTTTAAGTGTAGTCAATGAGTTTGCTTTTGGTTTGGATTATGCCCGCACGCTGAGTTTATGGGACCAGGCATTCTGCGCAAACTTGGATGCAGTTAAAGAACAAGGATTTGATGAGCGATTTATACGTACCTGGAAATTTTATCTGGCGTATTGCGAGGCTGGATTTCGTGCTGGCAGCATCGATCTGTTTCAGTTCACCCTGCAAAAAAATTAAATCTCACCATGACGCATGACGCGAGCGCTGGTGTATCACAACCGCCTGACCTAACCGGTAAAGCGTTGCTCAGCTATGGTTTGTTTGGTTTGCCACTGGCGATGGTCGCCATGCCCGTTTATGTACAAGCACCTGCGCTATATGCCGGAAGTTTCGGTTTATCTCTTACCTTAGTGGGCACGATTTTATTAGTCGCGCGATTGCTCGATGCATTTTCTGATCCGCTATTGGGTTATTGGATGGACAGCTCGGCTGCTACGCGTGGTTACTCCGGTTTTGTGTTGATGTCACTGCCGTTGTTAGTTGTGGGTTACCTTGCACTATTTCATCCGCCAGCCAGTATGGTCGACAGTGTTGTCGGTTTAAGTTGCTGGTTTGCTGCAAGCCTGGGGATTGTTTATCTAGGGTTTAGCTTAGCAACGATAGCTCACAATAGTTGGGGAGCTGGCTTGACTCAGCTTCGTGGTGAGCGAGCGCGGCTGACTGCCTTTCGTGAAGGTTGCGCTCTGGTGGGCGTCATGATTGCAGCAGCTGTGCCTGCATTAGCAGGTATGACTGCACTTACTATGACCTTTGTAGTGGCTCTGGCGATGACTGCTTGGCTACTGATACAAAATGCACCTCGTGCAACAATAACCGCAACGGCAACTGAAGACTGGCGCTCGCTGTTAGTGCCACTGCACAGCCCTAAATTTCGTTGGTTACTTATCGTGTTTGCGCTCAGTGGTATTTCAGCAGCCATACCCGCAACACTATTTTTATTTTTCGCCACCGATCGTTTGCTACTGCCACAGTATGCCGGACTGTTTCTGGTTATTTACTTTGCTGCTGCTGTTATCGCTTTACCTTTGTGGGCAAGCTTGAGCAAACGCTTGGGTGAAGCTCATGCATGGCTGATATCTATGCTGCTGTCGGTTATTGTGTTTGTATGGGCATGGCTGCTTCAGGCTGGTGATTTCTATCCGTTTATCTGTATTTGTATTTTTTCAGGTGCCACCTTAGGCGCTGATCTTGCGCTGCCGCCCGCCTTACTGGCTGGCGTGATTGGTTCTGCTGGACATAGCGGTCAGCGTGAAGGTGCTTATTTCGGACTCTGGAACTGGATGACGAAAATGAATCTTGCACTTGCTGCAGGTATTGCTTTGCCTCTGCTTGAATGGCTGGGCTATACACCAGGACTCCCTAGCGAAGACGGCTTACAGGCTCTGGGTATTACTTATGCCTTGTTGCCTTGCTTACTGAAATTAACTGCCGCCATCGTGTTGTGGCGTGCACCATTAAACGAAGTCTAACCATCATGCAATGCTATTTTGAGAGGACGACGACACATGATCACACTTTGGATGCGAGCAGGCTTACTCTGCATCGCTGTTTTAGTAACCAGCTGCGGAACGACTATGACACCTTCTGAATACGCTGCAGAAAAACCTGCACTTGATCTGCAAACTTATTTCAACGGTACAGTTGATGCTTGGGGTATGTTTCAAGATCGGTCAGGAAAAGTGATTAAGCGCTTTAAGGTAGTGATTCACTGCAGCTGGCAAGGTGATACGGGAGTACTTGATGAAGACTTCACCTACTCGGACGGCACCACACAAAAACGCGTGTGGACACTGAAAAAATTTCCTGACGGGCGCTACATAGGCACAGCCGACGATGTGGTTGGCGAAGCGACTGGACAAGTCGGTGGCAATGCCTTGAACTGGTCCTATACCCTTGCATTGCCTGTCGATGGAAAAATATATAACGTGAAATTTGATGATTGGATGTACCTGATGGATGATCAAGTCATGCTCAATCGAGCTGTCATGAGTAAATTTGGTTTCCGATTAGGTGAAGTTACTTTGTCTTTTCATAAACGGGCTCATTAATGACACCTGCATCACTGGTCTCGATCGCGGGAGAAACGGCTACTACTCCATTTAGCCATCGTGGGTTTGCTATGAACCCGCGCGTGCGAAGTTGGAAAGGTGCGCGCGTTTGGGTAATTGGCGCTTCCACCGGAATCGGTGCAGCCACGGCCAGCCTACTTTTGTCTAAGGGCGCGCATGTTGCCCTGTCAGCACGTAATGCAACAGCATTGAAAAATTTAGCCCTAAATAATGCAAATGCTATTGCACTGCCGGTCGATATTACGCAGCTGACTGATTTGAAATCAGCGCACAGCTCACTGCTGGCGCAATGGGGTCACATCGATATCGTGCTCATTGTTGCTGGCATCTACAATGAAATGCGCGCAGACACTATAGACATGAAGCAAATCAATGATGTGCTGGATATTAATTTACGCGGCGTATTTCATTGCCTGGATGTAGTGATGCCCGATCTGCTTAAACAACAGCATGGTGGTATAGGTATAGTCTCGTCTGTAGCGGGATATTCGGGCTTGCCAAAAGCGCTCGCCTACGGCCCTACGAAGGCTGCATTAATTAACTTATGCGAGTCGTTGTATTTTGATTTGAGCCGACGAGGCCACGCAATCTACCTAATCAATCCGGGATTTGTCAAAACACCGGCAACCGCTAACAATGATTTTAAGATGCCTGGTTTAATCAGTTCCGAGGAAGCTGCTCGCGAAATTTTATCTGGCATGGAGCAAGGACAATTCCACATTCATTTCCCCAAGAGCTTTACCAACTGGCTGCGGTTTGCACGTCTATTGCCTTACCGCTGGTATTTTCATTTAATACATAAAGTAACAGGCTTATGAATCACCAACATCATCTGCAGATAGTGATTCATTTTTTCGATCATATTGCAGTCGGTAGCGTTCATCATCTAGCCAAGCTTTATACAGATGATGCCTATTTCAAAGATCCGTTTAATGAAGTACGTGGGATAGACAACATCCTTCCTATTTTTACTCACATGTTCACTCAGGTCGATGAACCGCGATTTGTAGTCACAGGGAGTGTGCTACAAGGTGAGCAAGCGTTTTTAACCTGGGATTTTTCATTTCGAATGAAGCGTTTTTCGTCTGATGAACAATGTATACGAGGTGCTACCCACATACGATTTGCTGCTGATGGGCGGGTAGAATTTCATCGTGATTACTGGGACGCTGCGGAAGAGCTCTATGAAAAGCTTCCCGTCCTAGGCACACTGATGCGCGGCCTAAAACGTATGGCAAGGAAGTGAACTAAAACCTCCTGCTATTTTTTGGTTGGTGCTTTGGCCTTGCGTGGGGCACGTTTTTTCGGAGTCGCTGCAGGCTTTTCAGTCGTTTTTTTCTCAGGGGTCATCGCCTGATTGACTGCTTGAGAAAAATTCTGTTGTACGGTGTTCCACCAGGCCGTTGGATTAGATAAATGTGCAGCGAATTCAGATGCACTTGGAATACCATCACCAGAACCCATGCTGTGCTCACTGGCATATTCTTTACGTGCAGCTTCAGGGCTAGGGGTTGAGGGGCTCGCAGCCTTTGCAAAGCTTTCGCTCATAGAATGAAGCGCTGTTAGCGTAGCGCTTTGTACTTCTAAGGTTTGTATCGTGCCACGCAACATATTCATATTCATTTGCAACCACGATTCCACGGCTTTGAGATCTGCTATCTGTTTATTCAGATCGTCAGGCGACATGGAGGGCATGGCCATGCCAGGGATTTTCATCGACCCCCAGAAATTTCGGACAAACTCCAGTGTGTCATTCATGCCACCTGCTCCCGGTGTGCCGGACTTAGTATCTGTCATAGATTCCCCCAATGTGAAAAATAATAGTACTGAGCAAAGTTCAGCTCAGCGCGCACACGGCAAAAGAGTAGCAGATAGACGGCAACGAACATGCTTAATCCTTGGCTCACAAGATACGCCTCAAGCTTATTTTTGCATCATTTAGCCCTGTATAGCGCAGCTATGCAGGCTCGCCGTGAAATACGCTATGGATAGGCGGCTCGCTAAATGTTTAAGAATGTTACCGCCTGCAAGTAATTACCCGCAGGCGCCTACACTACCATTATGACTATGCGTTCCTTACTCGTGGCACTTTGGCCGTCCAATCGCAAAACCTGGATCTCACTCTCGGTTATCGCATTCATAGTGTTTGTCCACATGATAGTAATACAGTGGACGCGCGATAGCTTGGAATTTATACGGCTACTCGAAGCTGATAATGAAACGGAAACCGTCACGGTAACCCTCTCCACATCTAAGCGCGCAACGTCCAAACCAGATGCTCAGGTAGCTACAAAACAAACTCTACCCTCTCCAGCAACAGAAGTTGCAGCGCCATCCTTACAGGAAATGCCCGCCATCTCTACGCCAGCAGCCAGTAACGCCGCCAGTGATACTGAGGGTAGTCGTACCCAGGCACCCCCCGCCGAAGTTCAGACCAACAGCGAAAGCAACGTAGCATCGGCGATAGTCAACGATAATGCTACAAATATCGCGACAGAAAAAAAAGCGGAAACTGAGGCGTCTGCTGCAGTGACTGGAAATGCAGCCGTATTTGAAAAAATTAGTCTGCCCCCTTCCGCAGAATTAGTTTATTCGGCTCGCGCAATGCAAGGAACGCGCAGTCTTTCAGGAAGCGGCAACATACTGTGGCAGCAAAACGGACTAACCTACACCATCAAAGGTGAAGCCAGCGCACTATTTTTATCCTTGCTGAGCTATCAGAGTAGTGGGCAACTTAGCAAAGCTGGCATACTGCCGGATCTGTATCATGAAAAACGTATAGGTAAATCTGCTACACAAACGCATTTTGTACGCGAACGCAAAACCATCAGCTTTTCGGCTTCGACTGCCGTACATGAAATTCAAGGCAGCGAGCAAGATCGCGGCAGCATCATTTGGCAATTAGTGGGCATGGCGCGCGGCGATCCAGCCAAACTGGAACCCGGTCTGACATTTGAAACGATTATTGCTGGAACCAAGGCCGCTGATCGCTGGCGTGTACAAATTAGTGGCACAGAAAATCTGGCACTCACTGACGGTAATTTCACTGCGTGGCATTGGGTATTACTTCCCGTAGAAAATCGGTTTGATTATCAGATAGATGTGTGGCTTGCACCGGACAAAGAATGGTATCCGGTAAAAATAATGTATGGCAATCGTACTGGTGCGAACCTCACCATGACTCTGGAAAAATTTCACCAGAAATAGTTATTTCGTATGAATAAAAATCTATGCTTACGTACTTCTGTTTTTTTTCTATGGCTTGGTGTCTTATCGACGACGTATGCTCAAGAAAAAATCAATCCTCCACCGTCAGCAAAGCTGGACTATGTCATTCGAGCTGATATTCAAGGCCTCTCTCTTGAAGGTACCGGCTCCATAGACTGGCAATTCACCGCACCCAAGTATCGATTGCAATTCGATACGCGCAGCTCTCTGATGGGCTTGTTACTGTCCGAGCGTAGTGAAGGCAATGTAGAACGACGTCATTTGCAACCTGCTAGTTTTTATTCCAAGCGTTTTCGTAAAGAAGCCGTAACAGTCAATTTTGATCGCCAAGCAAGTAGTATTATTTTTCCTGGCGATACAGCACCATTAAAACTCGAAGGCAACGAGCAAGACCGCATCAGTGTGCTGTGGCAGTTAGTGTCGATGGTGAGAGCAGCGCCTGCTCGGTTTAATGCCGGATCACCCTGGAAATTTTTCGTCATTGGGCATCGCGGTGGTGAGGCATGGACCTTTACTGTCAGCGAAAAAGAACGTTTGCGCACATCACTGGGTGAACTTGATAGTTTGCATTTGGTACACCTGCCATCTGAACATTCCAAAGCGCCCAAAGTAGATATCTGGCTTGCACCTGCGATGGAATGGCTGCCTGTGCGCATACGGTTTTCAGAAGAAAATGGCGACACCATAGAGCAAAACCTCGAGAGGATACAAAAAAAGTGAGTCGCTCTGCATTGGTACTTTTCTCTGGCGGTCAAGACTCCGCTACGTGCCTTGCATGGGCGCTCACGCACTACGAACATGTTGAAACACTAGGCTTTCATTATGGGCAGAGACACCATATTGAGCTTGAGCGCAGGCCTATAGTTATTTCTGCTTTGCGCCAGCTTAATCCCGAATGGAATGTCCGACTTACCGATGATCACATGCTCGATCTGGGAATATTAGGCGACATCTCTGATACGGCATTAACTCGCGATACTGAAATCGCCTTGCAAGAAAACGGCTTACCGAACACCTTTGTACCTGGGCGAAATTTATTGTTTCTTACTGTCGCTGCAGCATTGGCGTACAGACGCGGCATTAAAACGCTGGTGGGTGGTATGTGCGAGACAGATTATTCAGGTTATCCCGACTGTCGTGATGAAGCCTTACGCGCTCTAGAACATGCGCTACAGCTGGGCATGCAAACTGACATGACTCTTGAAACACCCTTGATGTGGCTAAACAAGGCTGCAACGTGGACTCTCGCTGATACGCTAGGCGGTAAAGCTTTAGTGGAACTAATCCGCACGGAGACTCACACATGCTATTTAGGCCAACGCGATACTTTGCATGCCTGGGGCTATGGTTGCGGAGCGTGCCCTGCTTGCGAATTACGTGCTCAAGGCTATAAACACTATAGCGCCAGCACTGAAGTTAAAGAATAGCGATGCACTGCACGTTGTGCAGTAAAAAGGGCGGATGATGATCCACCCTTTTTTACTACATCAATAACAACTCACACAACGGTATCGCGTGCATCCCGTATTTTTATGGTGGCATACTTAGTTGAATTAGCGTCGTTACGGTAGATTAATGGTTTGTCTTGCGCTGCAGCGACGCTCGCGTGAAGCACAATTTTTTTCACCTCATCATGATGCGGTGATTTAATACATACCGGATCGGCTGCTTCAGCGTCTCCCAATAAGGCGTAAGCCTGGCAGCGACAACCACCAAAATCTTTTTCTTTTTCTGAACAACTACGGCAAGGTTCCTTCATCCACTCAAAGCCGCGGTAACGATTAAATGCGTCACTGCGATACCAGATGTCGTCTAGTTTTTCTTCTGTGACATTAGGGAATGTTAATCCCGGCAGAGTTTTTGCTGCGTGACATGGCAAAGCAGAGCCATCGGCAGCAACAGCCAAAAACACCGAGCCCCAGCCGTTCATGCAGGCCTTAGGTTTTTCTTCAAAATAATCAGGCACCACAAATAACAAACGCAACTTATTACCTAATTTAGCTCGGTATTCATTAACGACGGCTTCAGCGCGAACCAACTGCTCACGCGTAGGCATTAATTGATCACGATTGACATGCGCCCAGGCGTAATACTGCGTGTTGGCCAGCTCGAGATACTCCACACCCATCTCTACGGCCATCTCGATGATGCGACCTATATGGTCCAAATTGTAACGATGCAAAACAACATTCAGCACCATGGGGTAATCGTATTTTTTAATCAGCTTGGCAACACGATTTTTTAGCTCAAAGGTCTTGGTGCTGGAGAGGAAATCATTCATCTCCTTCGTCGAATCCTGAAATGAAAGCTGTATGTGATCTAGTCCCAGCTTCTTCATGTTGGAGATACGCTCTTCTGTTAGACCAACACCCGATGTAATTAAATTGGTGTAGTAGCCCAACTGATGCGCTTCGCCGATTAGCTCTTCCAGATCATCACGTACCAAAGGCTCGCCACCAGAAAAGCCTAGCTGTGCTGCACCCATTTTGCGCGCCTGACGCAAAACATCTTTCCACTGATCGGTGGTGAGTTCTTTTTTATTTTCCGCATAGTTCAGCGGGTTGTAGCAGAACACGCAATGCAATGGGCAGCGATACGTGATTTCCGCTAGCAACCATAACGGCGGCGGTAATTGCTTAGTTTCAGATAAATCAGACAATCCAACCTCGCTCGGTAGCAATTTCTAAGAATCCGGTCACATCTTTTTCAAGATTGGTGGCGTTAAACGACTGCTCTATATCGGTGATGATGGCTTGCACATCCCGCTCACCATCACATCGCTTTAAAATTTCTGACGCACTTTGATTCAACTTCACCATACCTTCAGGATACAGAAGTACATACCCTTGCTGCGCTTCTTCATACTGCATACGAAACAGTCGTGCCAATTTGGGTTTTGCAGTGAGCTCACTCATATGAAATGTCCGTGCCTCTATGGATAAGCTTTTTCGATCGCATCTGAAATCTGCCAGAGCACATCGAGCTTGAACTGCAAAATTTCCAAGGCACGCTCTTGCTGCTCGCGCGTGGTGAAATAATCCAGAGTCACTTGCAAACCATGCTCCACATCGCGCTCTGCCAAGGTAATCCGACTGCGGAAATATGCAAGACCATCTTCTTTTACCCATGAATAATGCGTAGGCCAATTGGCTAGGCGATCCTTGTGAATTTTAGGCGCAAACATTTCTGTCAATGAAGAGCACACCGCTTCTTGCCAGGGCTTACTGCGCGCAAAATTAACGTACGCATCCACCGCAAATTTCACGCCGGGCTGCACTTTTTTTAACGACCATAATTCTTCACGGGCGATACCTGTTGCTTCACCTAAGCGCGTCCACGCCTCGATACCACCAGGCTTGTCGTCATATCCATCGTGATCGCGTATGCGTTCTACCCATTTGCGCCGCACGTCGCGATCAGGACAATTCGATATGATCGCCGCATCTTTTACAGGGATCATCACCTGATAATAGAAACGGTTGATTACCCAACCACGTATCTGATCAGGTGTCAGCGTGCCTTGGTTCATGCGTACATTGAAGGGATGATTGATATGATAATTTTTCCCTTTTGCGCGCAGTTGTGCCTCAAATTCTTCGCGAGTCCAGGGAATGTTGTCTTTCATATTAATGGGTGCGTTCATAGTGTGATTTCCATACCATCGTAAGCGACTTCGATACCATGACCCGCCAACTGCAGATGCTGTGGCGAGTCCTCATTCAAAATAGGATTCGTATTGTTAATGTGTATAAGAATTTTTCTCTGCGCACCAATACTATCCAACACCTCAATCATGCCACCGGGACCAGAAAGCTGCAGGTGTCCCATATCGGCAGCTGTTTTTTGAGTCAGGCCCAGGGTAATCATTTCATCGCCAGTCCACACGGTGCCGTCTACCAGGACGCAATCTGCTTTTTTCATTGCGTCGAGTACGTGAGGTTCGATCTCACCCAATCCAGGCGCATAAAACAGGGTTTTACCAGTCTCGAGATTTTCAATCAGCAACCCATTGTTATCCCCTGGCTGAGGGTTTGCGCGATGCGGCGAATAGGGCGGTGCCTTACTTTTTAATGGCATGGGATGAAAACGTATGCCTGCGATAGTTGGTACTTCAATCGCAGCAAACCGCGTTTTGTCAGCCGACAGGCCTTTAATTTCGTGATGCTCAACACCGCAGTAATGTGACAGTACTTTGGCTAGTGGCAGCCCGTGGTTCAGGTCATCCCAAACAGAATCTGTACAGTACAAATTCATTTTCTTTTTACCCTCGCGCAGCATGAGTAATCCGGTGATGTGATCAATCTGAGCATCCATCACCATCACGGCTGCAATACCAGAATCACGTATCGCGCGCGCCGGCTGCATGGCAGGATTCGATCGTAATTGATAAAGAATATCGGGCGACGCATTAATCAGTACCCAATCAGTGCCATTGGCTGATACCGCGATCGACGACTGCGTTCGTGTTTTCGCCTTAATCGATCCCTTACGTACACCCGCACAATTAGCGCAATTGCAATTCCATTGTGGGAAACCACCGCCTGCTGCAGAACCGAGGACAAGAATTTTCATGATTTTCAGGAGGTTTAAATAAAAGCTTACTTACGCTTTACTGCAAATACTCAGTACGGAGCTGAAGAGAAAATCCTTCCGCCAATGACATCGACAGAATTTTCTGGAGCCGTAACGGCAGCGATGACTATCCCGATGGAAGGTATTACAGGCATAATTGTCTCCTCTTGCTCACTCCAAAAACGGTGAATTCCCGCCATAAAGCGCTGTTTTTTATGAGTTCGGAACGCTCATTCGCCCGCTCTCTTATATTTTTGGTTGGCGCCATTTTAGCCTGAACACTGCACAAAAAATCCATGCCACCCACCGCCTTCGATCAGCAGCATCTTCCCACTGGTGATGGCCACAACCTCTACATAGCTCAATTCGGCAACCCACGCGCACCTGCGGCCATCGTTCTGCATGGAGGTCCGGGAAGCGGGACTCAACCAACCGTACTCGATTGGTTCGATCTCGGTCATCAGCGGGTTATCTTATTTGATCAACGCGGAGCAGGACAATCAACGCCACTGGGTGAAATTAAGCATAACGACAGCCATAAATTAGTTGCAGATATTGAACTAATTCGCACTCATCTTGCGATTGAACGCTGGATGGTCGTGGGTGGATCGTGGGGCGCAACACTGGCCCTGCTCTACGCAGGTGCTCATACCCAACGTGTCAACTCGCTTATATTACGTGGGAGTTTTCTGACCAGCCCGCGAGAAATGACCTGGTTTTTTCAGTCGTTGTGCGCCATGGTGCCGCAAGCATGGGCAGACCTGACACATGCGTGGCCTGAACATGACCGCAAACATGTTTTAGCTACGCTAACCAATCAATTGCTACATGGGTCTAAGGAAAATGCTGAAGACGCCGCATCGCGCTGGGGTCATTATGAAGACGCTGTGATGCAGGCAATGTCGGGCAGAGTTACATCCGTCGCGAGAACTGGCGATACTGCTGCTGTATCTGAACGCACGCTAGCCAAATACCGAATGCAGGCACACTATTTGTCACAAGGCTGCTTTACCAGCGAAACAGAGCTACTTAGCATCGCGCATAAATTAAGTTCTATCCCTACTGTGCTGATACACGGGACCCATGATTTGGTTTGCCCACCCGAAAATGCGTGGCGACTAGCAGGTGTAATGCCACATGCAAAGTTACGCTGGATAGAACGGGGTGGTCATACGCCTGCGGACACTGGAATTGCTAATGCGCTCAAGCTAGCTGTTTCTGAATTGCGCTCGTAATCATCATCCAACAAGCTCAAATAAACAGAACAGTACTACAGGTTGCACAACAAAAAAGGCTGCGATGCTGCAACCTTTTTTGTTTAATAATCAAATCAAATTAACCATAAATCAGAAGTGATAACGAAGATTTGCAGACCACATGCTCAATGTCAAATCTGAGTATTCGCCGAAGTAAACATACTCAAGACCAGCCGACCACTCTTTGCTGAATTTGTAGCCCAAGCCGGCGCCAACTAATGGGCGTAGTTTGGTTTCGCTTTCACTGCCGAATGAAGATTCACTTGAGTAGCGGTTAACCGTCGCACCCAATTTACCGTAAACAGAGAATGCCTCGCTCAACGGATAAGTACCAACACCGGCCAAATAAACAGACTGAGCGTCCAATTTAAATCCATCCGATTTAGCGCTACCGAAATGTACATAACCAACTTCATAGCCAACAACGTCTGTCAGTGTTTGTCCAAAAGCAACACTGACACCGGTAGCGCCCTCATCAAAATTTGGGTGGTCGTAGGATGAACTCCCTACGCCCACTGACACATAGCTGTTTTCAGCTTGAGCGAACAGCGGTGCAGCTAAAGCACATCCCAACAAAGCTGCTATCAGTGATTTTTTCATGGTGAGTTCCTATATAAAAATTAATTAAAAACCTAAAAGTTTTATGCATAAGCTGTTCTCACAAAGCCTCTTTCAAAAAAATTTCGAGACCTTCCAAGGACTGGCGCGATTTTACGAATGCGCGGATAAAAAAATCAAATCGAGGTTGCTTAAATCACACGCAACTAGCTAATCAAGAGCGTTTTTATTAAATAGCTAAAGAGCGATGAAAGAAAATTCACACAGTAATCTCGTCAAAATCAATCTTTTAGAAGTGATAGAGCAATCCCGCCGAGAGCAATGACAGTTCTGATCCATCTACCACCGTACCAAAATAAGTGTATTCAACTACGCCAGAAATTTCTTTGGAGAATTGAAATTTGAAACCAGCGCCCACCAAGGCTCGCGTTTTATTGAACGTTGAATTGTTAGTTAAGTTTGAACCGAATGATGAAATGCTAAAGTGGGTATTCGTGTGATGCGAAACCATACCTAACTTACCTTGGAATGACACCAGCGACGAGAGTGGTACATCACCTATGCCTGCGATATAAATTGAACGTGTTTTGAGTTGATCAACAATAATTAGATCGCCACCAAATAAATTATATTTCTTGCCAGCAGCACCGAAATCTATGTAACCAATTTCGGCAGAAAAATTAGGAGCAATCGACCAACCATAGGCAATGAAACCCGCCGTGGATGTTCTATTTGAATCAATAGGAAGGCCTGTCGTACTCGGAATGCCAGCATACGTAGCTTCTCCCGCACCCAATTTTAAATATGAGCCTTCCGCATAACTAGCTATCGGAAAGAAAAGTGTACTACTTAGTAATGACGTGATAACTAGCTTACGCATAAAGCTCCCCTAGAAATTGATGAAAGTGGTCACCAAGCAGGTGAATTCATCCCTGTATTCACGCAACAGGAAATTTCATCAATTCTAGGAAGGAGTGGTTACTAAATTTGTCGCTTTGTAATCAACAAAGATGGAAATAATGAATAGACGATGTACTAGTACGCTTTTTCCCACGGTATAGACAAACGTGCAGCGCACTGAATTAATCCCACCATGCTGTAAGTTTGGGGAAAATTACCCCATAACTCTTTGCCATCAATAGAGACGTCTTCGGATAACAAGCCTAGATGATTTCGGCATTTGAGTATGTTTTCGAATAGCTTTCTAGCCCTAGCTGTTTCGCCGGTATTGGCAAGCGCAAGTATCCACCAGAGAGTGCATACGATGAAGGCAGAATCCGGTCGCCCAAAATCATCTTCTTCATCATATCTAAGCAGAAAATCACCACGCTGCAAATGCTTCTCTACAGTACGCAAGGTGCCGATGAAACGAGGATCATCGGGAGCTAAAAATTGAAGTTCGCTCATTAACAGCAAACTGGCATCGAGTCGCTCGCCACCAAACGTAGAGACAAAACTACCTAGTTTGGCATTCCAAGCACGCTCCATAATAATTTTTCGTATCGCGGTGGCTTCTTGGGTCCAGTGCACCGCGCGTTGTGGCAAATGCAAACGAGCAGCAATGGTGGCTAATCGGTCACATGCGGCCCAGCACATAAGCGAAGAAAAGGTATGTATGCGTTGTGAACCACGCAGCTCCCATATGCCTGCATCTACGTCCTGATATACCCGAACAGCTTGCTGACCGAGTCGCTCCAGATCGGCAAACATTTGTCGGCCTGCAGGTCGCTCAAGACGTGAATCAAAAAAGGCATGTGTGCTAGCGAGTATGGCAGCGCCAAAGACATCGTTTTGAACCTGCCTCCACGCCTGATTACCTACACGAACTGGCCCCATGCCGCGATAACCTGTCAGCCGTTCAGCGATTGTTTCATCCAGCTGAGTTTCACGGCGTATGCCGTACACAGGCTGCAATGGCCTATCGCGTGAATCAGCGATCAGATTCAAAATGTATTCGAGATAGTGCTGCATAGTTGCAGTAACACCCAATTGATTGAGTGCATTCACAACAAAATAGGCATCACGCAGCCAGCAATAGCGATAATCCCAATTGCGTCCACTGTGCGCCGACTCGGGTATGGATGTCGTAACTGCGGCAATAATCGCTCCGGTGTCATCAAACGCATTCATCTTCAGCGTAATCGCTGCACGTATAACCAAGTCTTGCCATTCAAAGGGTATAGCCAGATTCCGCACCCAACGGTGCCAGTAGGCGAGGGTCGATTCATAAAAACTGCGGCCAATTTCGCGCGGAGCACCGTCGACGGTTTCATCTGGCCCCATAAGCAGGGTTACGCTGTCATGCAAAAAAAAGAGTTTTTCTTCTGTGAGCGCTGTAACAGCAGCATCGGTGGTTACGCGCATGGATTGTGCGCCACCAAAAAACGTCGTGTGGTGCGCACCGCTACGATGAGCTGCACGATCAGCCCCATAATTAAGTGCCGGTCGTAAGCGCAAACCTATGCGCGGCCTACCTGCTACGCGCTTGATAATTCGCACCAGCATAGCTGGTGCAAACATGCGCCCATGGCGGTAAAAGCGAGGTGCAAAATCAGTAATATCGATTACGTTGCCCGCATCATCCTTCATGCGTGTTTGCAAAATCGCTGAATTACGCTGATATAGCTGACGAACTGTATGACTCTCTGGGAACAACAGATCGATAAATCCAAATGCGTCAGGTGACGATTCACTCTGCTCCGTTTGCAGTAGGCTGCAACACAGCGGATTGTTGTCGAAATGGGGATAAC
>CAYUDI010000022.1:4855-19494 GCA_964443585.1 uncultured Bifidobacterium sp. | reverse complement strand
CATCGTGCTGATCGAACATGACATGGGCGTGGTGATGGATATATCCGATCGCGTAGTTGTACTGGATTACGGAAAAAAAATCGGCGATGGTACACCCGATGAAATACGCAGCAATCAAGATGTCATTAATGCGTACTTAGGTGTAGCGCACTAAATATGAATAAACATATCTCCATCACGGGATTGAAAGTATCCACATGAGTCTGAATTTTTTCTTTGAAGTGCTGATAGGCGGCTTGCTCTCCGGCGTCATGTACGCGCTGGTAGCGCTGGGGTTTGTACTGATTTACAAAGCTTCTGGTGTATTCAATTTTGCTCAAGGTGCAATGGTATTTTTTGCGGCACTCACCTGCGTGTCGCTTACAGAATTTGGCTGGCCGTTATGGGTCGCAATTGCGGCTACCATCGTCATCATGAGCCTGCTGGGCATAGCGGTAGAACGCGTCGTACTCAGACCCTTAGTCAATCAGCCAGAAATTTCCCTGTTTATGGCAACGATAGGCCTGTCCTTCTTCATTGAAGGTATGGCGCAATTGATGTGGGGGTCGGATGTTAAACGGCTAGACCTGGGTATAGAAGACGTGCCCATGGAAAGCCTGATGGACAGCTTTAACATCATCATTTCAAAATTTGATGTCATTGCTGCAGGCATATGCGCCTTGCTGGTAACAGCTTTAGCGTTATTTTTCTCACGCACGAAAGTGGGTCGTGCTCTGCGCGCAGTGGCTGATGATCACCAGGCAGCCCTGGCAGTAGGCATACCGCTGCAGCAAATCTGGGCCATCGTCTGGAGCGTTGCCGGTTTCGTGGCACTGGTTGCAGGCTTACTGTGGGGCTCACGCAATGGCGTACAGTTCGCCTTAACCTTTGTCGCACTCAAGGCGCTACCCGTACTCATACTGGGCGGCTTCACATCAGTGCCAGGTGCCATCATAGGCGGCTTAATCATAGGCACCTCAGAGAAACTGGCTGAAGTGTATGTAGGTCCATTTGTTGGCGGCGGCATCGAGGGCTGGTTCCCTTATGTGCTGGCACTGCTGTTTTTATTAGTGCGCCCCGAAGGATTGTTTGGCGAAAAAATCATACGAAGGATTTAATCTCATGCTTTACCGTGAAGCCGGACAATTTAAATCAAGCTACGAAACCGACAGCCAGATTTTCCCGATACGACAAGACAGAATAGGCATACTGCTGTTGGTCGTTATCGCCTTTATAGGCGTACCGCTGTTTGCCTCGCCCTATTTTTTCTCTGCGATTCTGATTCCATTTCTGATTTTTTCACTGGCAGCAATTGGTCTGAATATTCTGACTGGCTATGCAGGTCAAGTCTCACTAGGTTCGGCGGCATTTATGGCCGTGGGTGCTTTTGGCGCTTACAACTTTATGTTGCGTATTCCCGGTATACCGCTGTTAGCTGCATTTATTTTGGGTGGCTTGTGTGCAGCCGCTGTTGGTTTGTTATTTGGTTTACCTTCTTTGCGTGTACGCGGCTTTTATTTGGCAGCTTCCACGCTGGCTACACAGTTTTTCGTGGTGTGGGCGTTAACTAAAGTCCGCTGGTTCACCAATTACAGTTCATCCGGGGTTATCACAGCCCAGAAAATGACTATTTTAGGATTTGATTTCGACTCCCCTGTAGCCAAATATTTACTCGTCCTTTGCATTGTTAGTACGCTCGCGCTATTAGCCAAAAATATGGTTCGTTCCAATATAGGCCGTTGCTGGATGGCAGTACGCGACATGGATGTGGCCGCTGAAGTGATTGGCATACCGCTCATGAAAACCAAGTTACTAGCGTTTGCTGTGAGTTCGTTTTACTGCGGAGTTGCCGGAGCTTTGTATGCCTTTGCTTATTTGGGCACAGTCGAACCTGAAGCCTACAGCTTAGATCTTTCATTTCGCATTTTGTTCATGGTGATTATTGGCGGACTGGGCTCCATCATGGGCTCGTTTTTAGGTGCCGCATTCATCGTGTTACTACCTGTTGTATTGAATACCTTGGCGCACGTTACCAACATCTCCACAGCCGTTGCATCCAACCTGGAGCTCATGGTGTTTGGTGCACTGATTATTTTCTTTCTGATTGTCGAACCCCATGGCTTAGCCAGGCTGTGGCAAATCGCCAAGGAAAAACTACGGCTCTGGCCGTTCCCGCACTGACCCTGTTTTCAAGTAAGGAGGAAGTTATGAAATTGATGAAATCATTAGTGCTCGGCGCTGTTCTAGCCGCATCAGCTAGCTTTGCATGGGCTGCTGATCAGTTTGTGCCTTTGCTGTCGTATCGCGTTGGTCCTTACGGATCCAACGGCACGTCTTTTTTTGGCGGCATGATTGACTATATGAATCTGGTCAATATGAATGGCGGCATTAATGGCGTCAAACTCGTTTGGGAAGAATGCGAAACGGAATACAACCCATCGCGCGGTGTTGAATGCTACGAACGACTGAAAAGTAAAAACGGTGGTGCATCTATCGTCGAGCCACTGTCAACCAGTATTGCTTATGGCATCTTAGATCGCGTTGCTACCGACAAGATACCCATGACCACGCTAGGTTATGGCCGTTCAGATGCGGCGAATGGAAAAGTATTCCCTTATGTTTTTCCGTTGGTAACTACGTATTGGAATCAAGCCGCTGCCATGGTGGTTTATTTGGGTGAAAAATCCGGCGGTATGGATAAGCTCAAAGGGAAAAAAATTGTCCATCTTTATCACGATTCTGCTTACGGTAAAGAGCCGCTTCCTGTGCTAGAAGCTGAAGCCGCAAAGTATGGATTTGAACTGATTAAAATCCCTATCGCACCACCCGGCAATGAACAACAATCTCAGTGGCTGCAAATTCGTCAGGCCAATCCTGACTACGTGATTATGTGGACCTTTGGCGTCATGAGTGCTGTCGGGCTCAAGACGGCGCAGCGGAATGGTTTCCCACGCGAGAAAATTTTAGGTGTGTGGTGGGCGGGCTCTGAAGAAGATACCGAACCCGCGGGCGAAGCGGCTAAAGGTTATTCAGCAATGAGTTACAACACGCCGGGTAATTTTCCGCTCATCGATGAAATCCGTAACAAGGTTTACGCTGCAGGCAAAGGCAATCTGAAAGAACTCGATCGTGTCGGTAATGTCATGTACATACGCGGCATTACTGCAGCCGTCATGACGGTTGAAGCATTGCGTACTGCGCAAGGCAAATACGGTAAGGGCAAAGTAATGAACGGCGAGCAAGTGCGCTGGGGATTAGAAAATCTGAATATCGATGCAGCGCGCCAAAAGGCCTTAGGTGTGACTGACATGTTCCCAACGATCAAAACATCATGCGACGATCATGAAGGTTCAGGCGCTGTCAAAGTAGTGCAATGGGATGGCAAGCAGTGGGTAGCGCTGTCCAAAACCTGGATCACAGGTGATAAAGCGCTTGTGCGTAAACTGCTTGAAGAATCTTCTGCCATCTATGCAAAAGAAAAAGGTATTACACCAGCCTGTCTGAAATAGGGCTAGTGTTTGAATCTGTGACGACAACATAATAAGCATGATGATCATGGACTAACTCCTTCCATGATCATCATGTCCACATGTCTGCACTTTACTGCTTGATCAATTTTATGTTCCTATGACTGCCTCTGCCATCTTAAGCATCAACAATATCGAAGTCATTTATGACCACGTTATCCTTGTACTCAAAGGGGTATCCTTGTCTGTACCCAGAGGAAAAATCGTTGCTCTAATGGGCGCTAACGGTGCTGGCAAGTCGACTACGCTAAAGTCGATTTCAACATTGCTACGCGGAGAAAGAGGCGACGTCACCAAAGGCAGCATAGAATTTAATAATGAACGCATAGATCAACTCACTCCGAATGAGTTAGTTAAACGTGGCTTGTCCCAGGTAATGGAGGGACGACATTGTTTTGGTCATCTAACTATAGAAGAAAATTTACTCACCGGTGCATATACACGCAAAATTAATCGTACTGAACTTAAAAATGAATTAGAGCGTGTCTATCATTATTTTCCACGCTTAAAACAGCGCCGTAGCTCCATGGCAGGATATACCTCGGGTGGCGAGCAACAAATGTGCGCTATTGGTCGGGCCTTGATGGCTAAACCTTCCATGATTTTGCTCGATGAGCCTTCGATGGGATTAGCACCTCAGATCGTTGAAGAGATTTTCGGTATTGTTCAAGATTTAAATAAAAATGAACAAGTATCATTTTTATTGGCCGAACAGAATACGACGATAGCACTTAAGTACGCAGACTTTGGCTACATATTAGAAAACGGTCGCGTAGTAATGGAAGGTGCTGCATCCGAACTAGCTGCCAACGAAGATGTAAAAGAATTTTATCTGGGCATGTCCAGCGCAGGCCGCACCAGTTTTCGTGACATGAAATTTTATCGTCGCCGTAAACGCTGGCTTGCATAACACCCGCCTTGCACAGGCCATTGTGGCAAGTTAATTCACGATGCGTCGGCAGCCTAATTAGCGTTATGTATTTTCTTCTCACTTTTTTACACAGGTATGGATATGGCTGACTTTTATGATGCGCTTGAGTCACGTGACCCTGCAGCGCGAGAGCAAGATTTATTCTCTGCGCTACCCAACTTAATATCCAGAGCGCAACAGGCGTCTGGCTGGTCGGCCATACTCAACGGTGTCGATGCGGCAGCGATAACGTCACGCCGTGCGCTGGCACACTTGCCTGTCACGCGCAAATCGGAACTCAAAGATCTGCAAAAATCGGCACTTCCTTTCGGTGGCTTAACAACCACCGCTACGGGCAAGCTCTCGCGGATTTTTATGTCGCCCGGCCCTCTGTTTGATCCCGAAGGAAAAGGCGATGACTGGTGGCGTTATGCTCGCCCCTTGCATGCTTTAGGAGTACGTAGTGGCCATCTCATACAAAACTGCTTTGCCTACCATTTCACACCCGCTGGCTTAATGGTCGAAGGTGGCGCTATAAAACTGGGTTGCCCTGTCATACCTGCTGGTATAGGACAAACAGAAATGCAAGTGCAAGCCATGAGTCTGCTCAAACCTACCGCGTATGTAGGCACGCCTTCATTTCTAAAAATCATTATCGAAAAAGCGCTAGAACTTGGTGAGGATATTAGTAGCGTGAAATATGCTTTGGTTGGTGCTGAAGCCCTGCCACCCTCCTTACGCAGCTGGCTCATTGAGCACGGAGTGCCGCATGTTCTGCAGACCTATGGTTCGGCAGATATCGGCAACATCGCCTATGAAACACTCAGCAATGGCCAAGTCAATCCAGGCATGGTGCTCGATGAAACCCTGATACTGGAAATCGTACGGCCAGGTACAGGGGAACCTGTACCTGAGGGTGAAGTGGGCGAAGTGGTGATTACCTCATTTAATCCTGACTACCCATTGCTACGTTTTGCGACCGGTGATTTGTCAGCTGTATTAAGCGGGACCTCACCCTGCGGACGGACCAATACTCGCTTGAAAGGCTGGATGGGACGAGCCGACCAAACAACCAAGATACGAGCGATGTTTGTTCACCCATCACAAGTGGCCGACATTCTTAAGCGACATCCTCAAATTCTTAAAGGTCGTTTAGTCGTCTCTGGTGAGATGGGAAATGATCAAATGACCTTGCAATGCGAAGTTGCTGATCCCACTTCAGCGAGTACCGACACTGAAGCCATCATTGCATCGATACGAGATGTAACAAAATTACGCGGTGAAGTAAAACTAGTCGCTTCTGGAAGCTTGCCCAATGATGGCAAGGTAATCGAAGACGCCCGCAGCTACCAGTAATGCAAGGTCTCAACTGATTACGCGGGCGCGAACCGTATTACGCGGGAATAGAGACTACGCGGAATGATCTTCCATTACTGGCATACGGTGTTTGGCCTGAAACAGCGCCTGCTTTAAATCATCCTCACTGTTTTTACCCCGATATTGCAGGCTCGCTTTCTCTAGCAAAGCATTTAAAAAATAGTGCTTACCCGCGCTATTGAGTTCGTCTACCTGTTTAGTATGCTCAAACAAAAACATTAAATCATCACCCCAACGCTCATTTTGATCATCTACCCAACCTGCGCGCGTCGCTTTGGGGTGGCTAGCATCAGGCACAGATACATACAAGGCTACCAGGCAGCGCAGCAGGAACAACTTATCACTCGCATCGCCTGAGATGATCATGCTGGCATGTTTATAGTACGCAGCATGTTTATCAATATTAATTTCTGCCAAAGAAATTTTTCCGTTATGCAAAATTTCTTCTACCGCCTTCTGATCAACTCGTACCAAAGCCCGGGGAGCGGTGTGTTGCTTCAAAGATTCTTTTAATGAATTCTGTATAGATGCGGCACCGGTATCAGCTCGCGATTTGGTGTCACGTACTTTGATTCTAGGCTGCTCTGTCGCTTTTGTTGTAGAGCGAGTAGATGGCTCAAGCTCAGTCTGGACTTGTTGATTAAGGGTTACTGCCTGGGTCGGTGGAATGACGTTGTAGCTCATTGCATACCTCGTAAAGTGAAGACGAAAATATACCAACCAAGAAATTGATGGGATAGTGATAGTCGGTGACAAAAACGTGATCTTAGTTCGCTCTAACTGTAATTATTTTAAAAAATAATGCTTGGCGGTATCCGCACGAAATATCCGAACAAATTGATATATCTCAGGTTGATCCGTCTCTCAGGTTCAAACTTAGTCATTGCAGCCGGTACTTATTAGGGCCTGTCCCCCCCGGCAATCATTAGATGACACTAGGATTAATCATGCATTCACTACGCACCTCACTATCTGGCAGCAAATATCTCAACAGACACTCGAAAAGAGTGTCTGTCACATCTGGCAGACTAACTATGCCAATCATGAAATCCTCCATGCGAACGCGCGATAACTACATAACTAGCTGGCAACAGCGTTCCACTTATTTCTATGATGCCAGCTGGCATACAGGAAAAACCTTTCGGCAATTAATAAAATCACTAGATACGTCTCACTATGCGTCTGGATTAGGCCTGGAATTAGGCCTCTGTTCAAACTCAGAATTTCTAAGTGAGCAAACCACATTTTTTTTAAATTCACTACAGCCATTTGTTCATGGCACTACAGAAAGTAAAGAAAAATATATAGCTTTGCTAGAAATGCATTTATCTGCTCTTAATCTAACCGAACTTGAGAAACTCTTGCACCACTTACGACAACTTAATTACAACTGCAACATTACTAAATCTACGATAGATGACAAAATGTATCTGGAGTATGGCTTTTGTAATGGGCCGCCACATACAAAAACAGATTCCTTATTAAGTACGTCAGAGTTTTTTCAATTGATAGAGCGCCTGCATCAATCTAAAAAAAGTGAAAGATTAACTACTATTGATTTGCCAGATATAACACTCGAACAAGCTCAAATCCTGCGCAACCAATTATTTTTTAGTACTAATGATTGGATGAACTCAGACAAATCACTCGATAGCATTCTTCGAATTGCTCGACAACTGGAATATCTGGTGCGTGGCGAAATCACCTTAGAAAATATAGATGTTTTCAGTGATGAGCCCGGACCAGGCAAAGTGATACAACAAGAATACACGCTACTCGTCGACTTTATTAGCATGTACGAATTGCGCCATAAAAATAACTCGGCTTTATTGGGTGTTTTACTACGCGACCTACTGGAAATTTTTCTGGCAAAGAAAATAATTAGTCCACTCATTAAGATCAGTGAGTTGTCAGTAATCCAGCGCCATCAACTCTGGGGTACGATAAATAAAATTACTGCTATGGCGCCCGACCCATCGCTCTTCACGCCATTTCGTCATCATATAAAAACACTGCTAAGTTCTAGCCAGCATTTCGGCAAAATCCATATCATCCCTCCAGCGGGAGTGGCGCTGGGACATGCATGGATTACACCCGCTTTATCAATCATGCCTGATCAACATAAAATCGGTATCCCTGCAGGTACATGCTATCTGCATTCTGGTGCGCGATTTAAGCCGGGTATATCTACTATTAATGAATGGCCTATACGCTGGTTAAGCCCCAGTGAGAACGAAGAGTTATATCCAAAACGAAAGGCATGGCTGCTTACCGTTCCCGTCACGGCACCCCAGCTTGAACTGGCCGCTGGTGAACTTACTGATGAATGGAAGCGCGCCGATTTACCTTATCGATTTGCCTCAGTAACACCTGAGAAACCGGCTACAGGTTGCAGAATCAGTGTGTGGCACACTGTAGAAAAAGCTATGGACGCCGATACGAAACTACTTTTCGCTAGTTTTAATCGTGGATTGCCGTTACCGGATTCAACAATAGAACTCTGGGAAAGACTGCACAGCTTTATGCAGTGGTTGGAATCAATTGCTGGTGGTTACCGGCCAACAGCTCTGTAAAACGCCGTATTAAAGAGGTGAGTTGAATTGTAAGAAAAAATTCAACTGTAAATTCCCCACAAAAATAGGGATCATTCTGAAAAAATTTAGTATGCCGGTTCGATATTGACTAATTCGTCCCCCTCAACTTTGGCCGCACCTGCGCGCTTGAGTTGAGTAACTGTCCAATAGGCCAGATGAATATCGCCGTAACTCAAGTAACGCCGATTGGCGACACTAATGAGAGGAATACTCGCCAGCAGCTTGGGTACCTGCGTAAGCTTAATGCGCTGCTTGTCCATCAATAAAAATTTCGCTAATACTTTAATACCGTTCTGTGCATTGCGAAGAGGATCAGCTTCCAGGTAATTGATACGCGAATGAGCCGCTTCTATGGCTTCTTTTACTTCAGTAAATGGCTTGCCATGACCTGGAATCACCAAACGCACATCCATTGCCTCTATCATATCTAGAGTGTCGCGCGTTTCTTTGAACCCCGCCCAACTATCGAGCGCAGGAAAAATTACACCAAAGCCTTTTTGCCAAAGTGCATCTGCAGAGATCAGTATGCCATTCTGTTCATTAAACAGGATATAAGAATACGGATGATGTCCGCCAGCGCAGTGCGCCACCCAATCCATACCAGCAAGTCGAATTTTCTGATTGGTCTTGATACCCTCTTCTGCATGAAATTGATCGCAGCGCTGGCCAGTTGCTTTAAACGTCAGTAAGCGTGCATCCCAATTTTCTACGCGCCTAAATTCTGCCTCGGGTACTGCTGTATGAATTTTAGGATACGTGTCTTGCAAAATTCGATTGCCACCACAGTGATCGGAATGCAGATGCGTGTTGTATATCGCATCCAGTGGCCGGCCAGTGAGTAAATTTTGTACTAGCTGTAATGTTTGCTCTTCATGGCTTTTGTAGCCCGTATCGACTATGGCTGTTTTTTCTTTGTCGATAAAAACAATATTGTTCGATGAGAGCCACCCTCTCTCCAGCACATGCATACCTTCAGGAAGTTTCATAACTTTACCTTGCAATAAAAGGACGTAATGCACACTATATGATGAAGGAAAATATGATGAAGCAGACATGCAAATCTGATTGTGCATTCATCGCTGCGCAAGAGGTAAATGAATGGTTATGCTGATGTACGTCTGCGTTTAATCTCTTGCCAGATAGTGAATTTTTCTGATTCGGATGCAACGCTCCAATCAATAATTTCATCCATCGTTCTAAAACATCCTTTACACCACGTTGTGACGCTATCCATTTGGCAAATACCTATGCATGGTGAAGGGAGCGGTCCGGTATGTTTAAGCGGATCAAAATGTTGCAAGTTTTGTTGTAGGCTCACTGATTCAGACTCCGGCTTTACGTTTTTTTTCTGCTAGTTTGAGATGAAATTTTTCAGCAACGATGACTGCACGCTCATGCTCGCCTTCACTAATTTTATCTACACCATCCCACGCCTCTACTTTAAAGCGTATGCGTTTGCCTTCAACGGCAATCACTGCGCCGCGTATAGTGAGCTGCATGCCCGGGAGCGTGGCAGCTAAGTGTGAAAAACTCACATGTACGCCCAGGCTTTGTTCTCTAGGCCAATCCACATACGGCATGATGCCTTGAGTACAGGCCAGCTCCATCAAGCCCACCATGTAACCCGTAGCTAATACGTGCGGCATATCATTAGCAAAGACTGTATGTTCACCAAACAGATTTGGGACGAGACTGCGTTCGGGCACCACAGTCTGCCATTCAAAGGTCACACCCGGTTGTAGTTCTGGACTCATGCGCTCGCTCGTCTGTTCATGTCTGTGCTCTGGTTAGTTAAGCAGCGCGTTTACTGGCAATCGCCGTACCTGCCCGGCTAGAAGACTGTCTACCTAAATGCGCCGAAATAAACTGACCTGCATCCACTACAGCATCAAGTGAAATGCCTGTCTCTATACCCAGGCCCTGCATCAAATACAAAACGTCTTCAGTCGCCACATTACCTGTGGCACCCTTGGCGTAAGGACAACCTCCCAAGCCTGCAACCGACGAATGGTAAATAGATACACCCACTTCTAATGCGGCATAAATATTCGCTAGCGCCTGACCATAAGTGTCATGAAAATGACCCGATAGCTGAGCTAAAGGAAATTCACGCGCCGCATGTTCAAACACGCGCCTCACTTTTCCAGCAGTTGCCACGCCTATGGTGTCCGCAATATCGATTTCATCGCAACCTAAATCACGCATGCGCCGTACAACATCGCTGGCTGCTTCGGCAGTCACCTCGCCTTGATACGGGCAGCCTAGCGCACAGCTAACACTGCCACGTAATCGCAAGCCATGTTGTTTAGCGGCATCCGCTACTTCACGAAAGCGCTCTATTGATTCAGCGATAGAACAATTAATATTTTTTTGCGAAAATGCTTCGGACGCTGCGCCAAATATCACTACCTCATCCACGCGAGCTGCCAGAGCTGCCTCAAAGCCTTTCATGTTGGGTACCAGCGCAGAGTACATTGTGCCTGGCTTACGGGTAATGGCGTTCATTACATCGGTAGATGTAGCCATCTGCGGCACCCACTTGGGTGACACAAACGATGCCGCTTCAATATTAGGAAACCCTGCAGCGGTCAGGCGATTAACCAATTCGATTTTTATATCGGCCGAAATAGTTTGCTTTTCATTTTGCAAGCCATCTCTTGGACCGACTTCGACGATTTTTACCGCCGTTGGAAATGATGATGTGCTCACGTATTCTCCTGATGTATAAATGTCAGTAGCTGTGCGCCCTCAGCTACCTGGTCGCCCACCGCATACAGCAGCTCTGTTACGCTGCCTTTAGAGGGTGCGCTGATCGTATGCTCCATTTTCATGGCTTCCATAATTAATAGCGGTGTGCCTTTGTCTACCACGATACCGGCGGAGACTAACAGACTCACTATTTTTCCAGGCATAGGCGCTGTCAGCCGACCTGCTTCACTTTCTTGTTCACCCGCATGCGCAATCGGATCGCGCCACAGTAACTGCCAGTGATGCCCTTCATAAAATACATGAAATAACTCATCGACACGAACCACATGAGCCGATATTTTTTTTCCACTTACAGTGATGCTAAGTTGCGTCCCATTGCGATGGCTATCTCTTACCATGCACTCAGCATCCCCAGAACGAAATACTAAATTATCGTGTGCATAACTCATCGTTAGCGCATGTTCTCCTGACGCATCACTAAAACTTAGCTCGCGCGATAAGTGACTATTCATACGCCAGGCTGTGGGCTGCGACCACGGATCCACAGAAGATGTGCGCTCATCTAACGTAAGCATCACCGCTGCCAAACATAAGACTGACAATGATGGCGTAGGTGCCGCAGGAAATAATTCGTCGTAATGGCGCTCTATTAATCCGGTATCAAGATCAGCGTTTGAAAATGGCTGACTAGTGATCAGGCGGCCCAAAAATGCAATGTTGGTTGATGGGCCCACCACTTCAAATTCTGTCAGCGCTGCTGACATGCGCGCCAAGGCCTGTGATCTGTCATCACCCCACACAATGAGCTTAGCAATCATCGGATCGTAATGTGCCGTGATCTCATCACCCTCTATCACACCCGCATCGATACGTACGGTAGCGTCACGCGTGAATTCAGCTGCCGTCGGTGTGTGCAGATGAATTAATTTGCCTATCGAGGGTAAAAAACCTTTTTCTGGATTCTCAGCATAAATACGCGCTTCAATTGCATGGCCACGCAGCGTTAACTCATGCTGTAGCTTAGGCAACTGCTCACCATACGCCACACGACATTGCCACTCCACCAGATCTATGCCAGTGATCATCTCAGTCACGGGATGCTCAACCTGTAGGCGCGTATTCATTTCCATGAAATAGAAACTGCCATCTTGATTGGCAATGAATTCCACCGTGCCAGCACCCACATAACCCACAGCGCGTGCAGCTTCAACTGCCGCTTTACCCATGGCCTCACGTCGCTCGACTGACATGCCTGGCGCGGGCGCTTCTTCTACTACTTTTTGATGACGCCTTTGTACTGAGCAATCGCGCTCAAACAACGATACGTAATTGCCTAGTGTGTCAGCAAAAACCTGAATCTCTATATGGCGTGGACGCGTGAGATATTTTTCTATTAATACACGTTCATCACCAAAACTTGCTTTCGCTTCACGCTGGCACGATGCCAAGGCCGCAGTAAAATCGTCGCTGCGCTCAACAATGCGCATGCCTTTACCACCACCACCTGCACTGGCTTTTAATAAGACTGGGTAACCAATACGATCTGCTTGTTGATGTAAAAACGTAGCCTCTTGATTTTCACTGTGATATCCCGGCACCAAAGGCACACCGGCTTTTTCCATTAAGGTCTTGGCAGCCGATTTTGATCCCATGGCGCGTATGGCTGACGCAGGTGGCCCTATAAAAACGATATTCTCTTGTGCGCAAGCCTGAGCAAATAATTCGTTCTCTGACAAAAATCCATACCCCGGATGTATCGCCTCTGCACCCGTTGCTTTAGCTGCTGCAATGATGCGGCTTATATTCAAATAGGTATCAGCCGCAGTAGCACCATGAAGAGCTACCGATTCGTCACACATAGCCACATGTCGTGCCATGGCATCAGCCTCGGAATACACCGCTACTGTTTTAATTCCCAGACGACGCGCAGTCGTCGCTACCCGACACGCGATTTCTCCACGATTAGCAATCAGTAGTTTTTTAAACATCCGTGGCACTCCGGCGTTGATTATTCATTTTTTTAAAAGCTAAATGCGAGTTCAACTCGCGGCACTATCCAATACCTGCAATGTCGTTTTACCCAGCCACGCCAACTCATCTGCGGTGGCTATATAGGGCGGCATCCAGTACACCGTTTTACCTATAGGCCGCAACAGTAATTCGTTATCTAGCGCCTGCATAAAAAACCGTCGGCTAAATCCTTCACTAAGGAGTGGCTCAACATCAAACGCAACGATCATTCCTTGCTGGCGCACATGACGCACTCGCGGATGCGCCGCGAGCGGTGCCACTGCAGCTGCTAACTGCTGTGCACGCTGTTGATTTTTTACGATGACTTCTTCGTCATCAAATATCGCCAGCGTGGCTAGAGCAGCCCGACATGCCAATGGATTGCCGGTGTATGAATGTGAATGCAAAAATCCACGCGCGATTTCTGTATGATAAAAAGCCTGATATATTTTTTCAGTTGTCATTACTAATGACAGCGGCAGATAACCGCCGCTAATACCTTTAGAGAGACACATAAAATCAGGCCAGATCCCAGCCTGTTCACAGGCGAAAAAAGTGCCTGTGCGACCGCAACCCACGGCGATTTCATCCGCAATTAAATGCACATGGAATTCATCACACAAACCACGTAGCTGGCGAATATAGTCGGCATCATGCATCGCCATACCCACCGCGCACTGCACTAGGGGTTCAACAATCACGGCAGCAATTTGATCAGCGCGACGCTCTAACAAAGTACGCATGGCATGGATGGCACGCTTTGCTACATCAGCTGCCAATTCACCGGGCTGTGCCTGACGCGCATCCGGCGACATCACCACATGTGCTCGCTTAACCATACCGCCATAGGCTTCGGTAAACAGCGATACATCGGTCACACCCAACGCGCCTACAGTTTCACCGTGGTAGCTGCCGGCCAGACAAACAAATTCCTGTTTGCGATAATTACCTGTATTGCGCCAATAATGAAAACTCATTTTCAGCGCAATCTCTACTGCCGATGCGCCATCGGAGGCATAAAAACAGTGGCCTAACTGATGTTGTGTTTTCGCTGAGAGCTGCTCAGATAACTGCACCACAGGTGCATGCGTAAAGCCAGCCAGCATGGCATGTTCTAATGTATCGAGCTGATCTTTTAAGGCGGCATTAATACGTTGATTGGCGTGGCCAAATAAATTCACCCACCACGAACTCACACCATCAAAAAAACGTCGACCCTGGTGATCAAACAACCACGCATCCTTACCGTGACTCAATGCCACCAAGGGGAGTTGTTCGTGATGCTGCATTTGGGTGCAGGGATGCCAGACGCTAGCTAAACTGCGCGCCACCCAGTTATCAGGTGCAGGTTGAATTGGTGTATTCACAGCGGTGAAGTCTTCACTATGGATTACATCCTGAATACGCCAAAGCGCGTATCCGGTATAGGTGCATTCAAGGCCGCTGATAAACCCAGCGCGAGCACCGTACGTGTATCGGCGGGATCTATCACACCGTCATCCCACAAGCGTGCGCTTGCATAATAGGGATGCC
>CAYUDI010000022.1:2130-4845 GCA_964443585.1 uncultured Bifidobacterium sp. | reverse complement strand
GCGTATAGGCTGCTTGAATGCTTCTTCTTCTTGCGCACTCCAGTTGCCACCTTTCGATTCGATGCCATCGCGCTTTACGGTTGCCAACACACTCGCGGCCTGCTCACCACCCATGACCGAGATACGCGCATTGGGCCACATCCACAACATACGTGGCGAGTAAGCCCGCCCGCACATGCCATAGTTACCCGCACCAAAACTGCCACCGATAATGACAGTGAACTTTGGTACTGCTGCTGTGGCGACGGCTGTGACCATTTTCGCGCCATGACGAGCGATACCCTCATTTTCATATTTGCGACCCACCATAAAGCCCGTAATATTTTGCAGAAAAACTAGTGGTATCTTGCGCTGACAACAGAGCTCAATAAAATGTGCGCCTTTAACAGCCGACTCAGAAAATAAAATACCGTTATTAGCAATCAAGCCCACCGGCATACCGTTTATATGCGCAAAGCCACACACAAGTGTTGCACCAAAGCGCGGTTTAAATTCATCGAACTCACTGCCATCGACAATACGCGCTATAACTTCACGTATATCAAAGGGTTTGCGCGTGTCCGTGGGTATAACGCCGTAGATTTCTTTGGCATCGTACTTGGGCTCGACTGGCTCACGCAAAACTAATGTGTGTGATTTTTGTTTGTTTAAATTTGCAACCAGCCTGCGTGCGATGGATAGGGCATGTAAATCATCGTTTGCTAAATGATCGACTACGCCAGATAAGCGTGTATGTACATCGCCGCCACCCAGATCTTCTGCACTCACAATTTCACCGGTAGCAGCTTTTACCAGCGGTGGGCCACCTAAGAAAATCGTACCTTGGTTTTTAACGATAATGGATTCATCACTCATCGCTGGCACATAAGCGCCACCGGCCGTACACGAACCCATCACCACCGCGATTTGCGGTATGCCTTTGGCTGACATCGTGGCTTGATTAAAAAAGATACGACCAAAGTGTTCGCGATCTGGGAACACATCTTCTTGATTGGGTAGGTTTGCTCCACCGGAATCCACTAAATAAATGCAGGGCAGATGATTTTGTTCTGCGATTTCTTGTGCGCGTAAATGTTTTTTTACTGTCAGTGGATAGTAGGTTCCGCCTTTAACAGTCGCATCATTACAGACGATCACGCACTCCAAACCTTTCACACGACCTATTCCCGTAATAATGCCAGCGCATGGCGCGGCATCGTCATACATATTCAATGCCGCTAGTTGGGAAAACTCCAGAAAGGGCGTACCGGGATCGAGCAGTTGATTAATTCGCTCACGCGGTAATAATTTACCGCGCCCAGTGTGTTTGCTGCGCGCTGCTTCGCCGCCACCGAACGTTATTTTTTCGCAGTGTTCACGCAGATCATCAACCAGCGCCTGCATGGCCGCAGTATTGGCGACAAACTCCGCTGAGCGTGGATTTAGTTTGCTGTCAATGACGGGCATAGGGCAACTCGATTCATAGTAATGATAATTTTACGGCGGGTCAGCACATCACGATGTGGGCAACTTAGAACCTATCTCTTTAAGTCGATGGCAAGGCGGCGATACTGCAGTGACGTACGACAAAGTGCTGCCAACGCCGCAAGCGGCCTAAAGCAAAAGGTTCTTAGCCCTTGAAATCACCATCGACATAAAACCATCGATTATCACGTCGAATAAACCGACTGGTTTCATGTAGGCGTCGTGCATGACCACCCACTTTGGCGCGCGCAACGAATTCAACGATGCCTTCATCACCTTCTTGCTGCGCAGAGCGCACTTCTAAACCCACCCATGTAATACCGGGCTCAACTAAAGGCTCGGGGGGGCAAGTAGCAGGGTCCCAGGTCGCCCGTAGATAGTCTTCTTCACCTAACACATAGGCCGAGTAACGTGAACGCATGAGCTGTTCTGGCGTTTCGGGTATGTCACTCCCCATAATAAAACGGCCGCAACAGACATCGTAAGATTCACCGCCGCAAGGGCAAGGTTTTATAATTTGTATGCTCATAGATTGATTGCTTAGGCTAGTGCACGCCCTATCAATATTTTTTGTATATCGCTGGTACCTTCGTAGATTTGACAGACGCGCACATCACGATAAATGCGCTCGACTGGGAAATCTGCAAGATATCCATAACCGCCATGTATTTGTATTGCCTCGGTACAGATTTTTTCTGCCATTTCACTGGCAAACAATTTTGCCATTGCTGCTTCTTTAAGACACGGCAAACCAGCATCCTTCATTGCCGCGGCATGCCAAACCAACTGACGCGCTGCTTCTAGCTGAGTTGCCATGTCAGCCAATCGAAACTGTACGGCCTGATGCTCGAATAACGGCTTATCAAAACTTTCTCTGTCTTTAGCATAGCGTAGTGCTGCATCAAAGGCCGCCTGCGCCATACCAACTGCTTGCGCTGCAATACCTATGCGCCCACCTTCTAAACCAGACAGCGCAATTTTATAGCCCATGCCCTCTTCGCCTATCAGGTTTGCCGCGGGTATGCGGCATTCCTCGAAAAGAATCTGGGCAGTGTCCGACGAATGCTGGCCTAGTTTTTCTTCTACTCTTGCGACGATATATCCTGGTGTCGTCGTGGGTACCCAAAAAGCACTGATGCCACGTTTACCAGCGGCTTTATCTGTCACCGCCATAACAATCGCAACATCCGCATGCTTGCCACTGGTGATGAATTGTTTCACACCATTTAATACATAACTATCGCCATCGCG
>CAYUDI010000022.1:0-2120 GCA_964443585.1 uncultured Bifidobacterium sp. | reverse complement strand
TGCCGTGGTACGCAATGCCGAAGCATCGCTGCCTGCATGGGGCTCGGTCAAACAAAACGCACCCAGCATATCGCCTTTAGCTAGTGGCAACAGCCAATCGCGTTTTTGTGCTTCATTCGCATATGACATAGCGATGCTACAGACGGGGCAATTATTAACTGAAATAATCGTCGAGACACCACCATCACCTGCAGCAATTTCTTCAATCACCAATGCAAGCGAAAGATAATCGAGTCCGGCACCACCGTCTTCCTGAGGTACTGCTACGCCGAAGGCACCTAGTGCTGCTAATTGCTTGAGTGCGTCCTTAGGAAATTCACGCTCTTTATCCCAGCGCGCTGCATTCGGCGCTAGCTGCTGCTGAGAAAATTCACGCAATGCATCACGAATCATCTGGTGCTGTTCAGACAAAAGCATACTTATTTTTTTCCTTGTGAAAATTACCGATGCCACCTCCCTAGAGAGGTGATCGTAATTTTTTTACTCCAGCTTACCAACCCATCTTGCGACCGTCATAGCTTTGAAAGCTGCCACTTTCTGACGGTTTGGTTTTTTCTATAACGCTGAGCATGCCCGATACACTTTGCGCCACCGAGGTCGGTGCTTGTGCGCCACCCATGTCGGTCCTGACCCAGCCTGGATTCATGGTCACCAAAGTCATGTTCGGATAATCATTACGTGCTGAGTGCACCGCCATATTTAATGCTGCTTTTGATGCGCGGTACACCCAACCCATACTCGATTCTGCTTCACTAATACTCCCCATGCCACTGGTGATGAATACAAATTTTCCTTTGGCCGCTTCAACGTGAGGTGCGACCTGCGGTATGGCTTGCATCGCACCCAACACATTGGCATGCATAGTGGCATCGAACATGGCGGCTGTCGGTACCTGAGTGGCACCGTCAAATGAACCAAACACGCCCGCCACATAGACGGCCAAGTCCAACGACTCATTACCGAGATGCTTAGAAAGCGATGCCAATGACTCAGGTAATGCGACATCGATCTTCAAGGCATGTGCGCCTTCGTCTTTCAGTGCCTGCAATGACATGTCATCGCGCGCGGTTGCAAATACTTTCCAGCCAGCGGATAACAACTGCCGAACAAATTCGCGACCGATACCGCGGGATGCTCCAATAATGAGTGCTGTGCGCATGTTTTAGCCTTACATCATTTCTATAGCCATGGCGGTTGCTTCACCGCCACCGATACACAATGCAGCCACACCACGCTTGCCACCGGTTTTTTTCAGCGCGCCTAATAAAGTGACGATGATGCGTGCACCGGAAGCGCCTATAGGATGACCCAAGGCACACGCACCACCATGAATATTGATTTTTTCATGAGGAATATGGTGCTCTTTCATGGCGGCCATAGCGACCGCTGCAAAGGCTTCGTTTACCTCGAACAGATCGACCTGATCACTGCTCCAGCCGGTTTTTTTATACAGTTTTTCTATTGCGCCTACCGGCGCTGTAGTGAACCAGTTTGGTTCTTGCGAATGGCGTTGGTGAGCTACGATTTTTGCAATCGGCTTAGCGCCCAGTTTTTTAGCTGTCGATTCACGCATCAACACTAATGCCGCAGCGCCGTCATTAATGGATGAAGAGGTTGCGGCCGTAATCGTTCCATCTTTTTTAAATGCGGGTTTGAGTTGCGCAATCTTATCGATTTTAGCTTTCAACGGGCCTTCATCTTTATCAATCACGACATCACCTGCTCTGCCTTTCACAGTGACAGGTGCAATCTCCCAGGCAAATGAACCATCCGCCGTTGCCGCTTGAGCGCGCTTCACTGATTCAACGGCAAATGCATCTTGCTGCTCGCGCGTGAAATGATATTTATCAGAACAATCTTCAGCGTACGTGCCCATGGCACGGCCTTTTTCGTAGGCATCTTCTAACCCATCAAGCATCATGTGGTCGTACAAGACGCCATGACCTATACGATAACCACCGCGTGCCTTAGGTATCAGATAGGGGGCATTGGTCATGGATTCCATACCGCCCGTAACGACGACGTCATTGGTACCGGCAACCAGTGAATCAAAACCATAAATGGTGGCCTGCATGGCCGAACCGCACATTTTCGACAAGGTGACTGCGCCAGCGGATACC
>CAYUDI010000021.1:5223-19882 GCA_964443585.1 uncultured Bifidobacterium sp. | reverse complement strand
CATAGTCTTTACAAAATTCATAGAGCAGTTTTTTTCCACGAATGCACAAAGCTGCTTTTAATGAACCCACAGGATAATAAATACCTGCGTGTATAACTTCGCTGTTACGCGCACTGGTTTCAGTACCGATAGCATCGTGTTGCTCCAGTATGATGACCTCGTATCCCGCGCGGGCGAGGTCGCGAGCGCAGGCTAAGCCTACGACACCAGCTCCTATAATAACGGCGGTATCTTTCATGAATTTAATGTAATCGACCTGGCTCGCCGTGACAGAGCTTGAATTTTTTACCCGACCCACATGGACAAAAATCGGCTGGGTCGTGTGTCTCAGCATCGCGTATTAAATCGCTGGTGCTAGGCTTGGTGGTTCTGAATTTTAGAGCGCTCGATTCGCGCTGAGTTTTAAGTCCGGTATAGATTGCTAAAACATCCGTACTTAATTCGTCGGCCATGGCCATATGTTCTTCGAGCGGAATATCTCTTGCCAACAGCGTGTCCCAGCCTTTTTCTGTTCCATAAAGAAAAATGGTGGATACCCAATCCGGATGTGCTTTGGCGATATCCGTCCAAGCGTCCTGATCCAGACTCATGCCTTTGACAAAGCCCATGCACCATTCATCGAGTATGGGGATGGGATTACCGTTATTAATATTTTCCAGCAGCAGAGGTTCGTAGTGTTCAGGTATGCGTTCTAGGGTACTGATGATGTCATTGAAGTGGCGCGTCAGCATACCGAGAATACGGCTAGCCTCATCGATAGAACTAAAGTTCGGCGTATCTTTGCCGTGTTCAGTATCCCACACCCAGCGTGTCCATTCGCTGGGCAGGATCAGTTTAGGACCGCAAATAATGGCGGTTAAAAATCCATCGAGCATGGACACGTTCATTGATTCATCAATGCCATCAGTGTCGAGAAGAAAATCATCAAGTTCTTCGATTTCTTCATCACTGAGTGGATCTAGAGCTGGCAGGTTACTTGCCATGGCATACCTCGTGTTAGTTTTTGTTTTAATTCTTAGTGCGGGTGTCGGTTATAAACTGACCAGAGTTCCACTTTCCCTGCCGGGTGGGTCTGCCATCGCCATAGGTCTCAGTACCGTCGCCATGTTTGTCACCTTTTTTGAACGCGCCTTTGTAAACGTCGCCATTTCGAAAGCTATACATTCCCTGCCCATCAGGCAAGCCATCTTTGAATTGTCCGCTGTAATAGTTACCACTCGCAAAATTTAAAATTCCCTGACCATTGAATTTGTCGTGCTTAAATTCGCCTTCATACCTGTCGCCGTTGGCATACACAAAAATACCCTGACCATTTTGCCTATTATTTTTGTACATACCGATATATTTATCGCCATTTGCAAAGGTGTAGCTGCCTTGCCCATCGTATTGCCCTAATTGAAACCGTCCCGAGTAAACATCACCATTGGCGTATTTAAAGGTACCTTTGCCGTGGTAATGATTGTCCTGGAATTCACCCGTGTATTGGGCACCTGAAGCGAATTTATAGGTACCGACACCGTGATAACTGTCATCCACTACCTGACCTATGTAATGGTCGCCGTTGAGGTAGTTCAGAGTTACTACACCACTGGAATCGCTCATTGTGAGTGGAAATATAAGTAAAAACGGCATCATACCAACCCTTTGCGGGCCGGCGTCTGCTGATTAACTGACTGGAACGGGATTGATGGTTAGCTGCTGACGTAACACCCGATGCAGAATTTTCCCGGTGGCCGTACGTGGCATGCTGTGATCATCGATGAAGCTAACGGATGTGGGGCACTTAAAGCCAGCCAAATGCTGTTTACACCAGCTGCGCATCTCTTCTTGCGTGCTGTCTTGTCCTTCGTGCAGAACAACAACGGCGTGAACTGATTCCCCCCATTTCTCATGCGGCAGTCCTATGACTGCAACATCCTTGACCTTGGCGTGTTTGCCGAGCACGCCCTCGACTTCAGAGGGGTAGATATTTTCGCCACCGCTGATGATCATGTTGCTCTTGCGGTCGACTAACCAAATGTAGCCTTCGGCATCGCGCTTTGCCATGTCACCGACTGAACACCACGATCCTGCCATTGCCTCGGCTGTTTTTTCTGGGTTTTCCCAGTAACCATCAAAGGTATAGGGCGTGCGAGAAAATAATTCACCAACCTCACCATCAGCAACTTCGCGTCGCTGTTCATCGAGTAAACGAATGGCACCACTGCCAGCCCATTCGCGACCGACTGAGCCGAGCTTAGCGATTTGCTCATCGGGTCGCAGCAGCGTTACCCAACCTGCCTCAGTTGAACCATACAGTTCGTATAACTGTCCGTTTTTAAAATAGTCAAGTATCGCCAGCTTGGTGTCTTTGCGTGCGGGTGCTGATGAGATCATGAGCTTGCCTACGGAACTAACGTCATAGCGATTTTTTACCTCATCCGACAGAGCCAGCAACATAATAAAGTGGGTAGGTACTAGCGAGGTAAAGGTGACTTTTTCCTGGGCCAAGGTTGACAGCAAAGCTTCTGGATCATAACTGCGCCTGTCATCAACGATGCAGGTTGCACCTAAGTGTATAAAGGTCGTTCCAAAATAAAGTGAATTAGCGTGACACAGTGGCATAACAAGTAAAGCTGTATCGTTGTGAGTAAAACCCATTTCTACAGCCGTAGCCAATGCAATCATGGCGCTGGCGGAATGACTGCGTATCGCGCCTTTGGGTCTGCCGGTAGTGCCCGAGGTGTACATGAGTGCGCAGGTGCTGTTGGGATTAACCGGATCAAATGCGTCTGCGGTGCTGGCGTGCGATAAAAGAGTTTCGAAAGAACGCCATGTTGCATTGGGTGGTGCGCCTATCACCAGGTAACAATTAGCAGAGACGGGTAGTTCATGACGCAATTCATCGACGGTGCTGCAAAATTCAGGGCCGGTGATCACAGCGCTCACTTTTGCGTTTTGCAAAATATAGGACAGTTCTGGTGCGCTCAGCCGAAAATTTAACGGGACAGCAACCAGCCCAGCGCGCGCCAGACCCACATAAATTTCCATCCATTCCAGACAGTTGTAGGCAATGATGCCGACCCTGTCGCCACGCTTCAAGCCCAGACTTATCAATCCATTAGCCAGTTGGCTTGCGCGCTGGTGCCACTGTGCAAAGCTGAGGCTGCGACGGGAGTCACGCGCCCCCATTTTTTTAGGCCTAAGACGCGCATGGGTCGCGATGGCGTCAGAAATTGTCAAAGGTTGGCTCATAGCTTTTTTAGTAGTTCGCTGGGCTGGAGAAAGTTGAAGTGTGACAGGGTATATTGAACTCTGAATTCAGAGTTCGGTGTTAGTATACCAACTATTGCTGGAAAGCACGTTATTTAGGGTACGGGTAGCAGGAGCTGGCCGACTTCGGCGAACTAACTGGTGACGCCTGAGACTTGGATGACAATACGAGGGAGAGATCAGTTGATACAGACCATAGACGATCAGTCGAGCGCAGCAGTCATTGCGCGTTATCTCAAAGCGCAGGGCGTTAAGCGTGTGTATGGCTTATGCGGCGGCCACATCATGCCGATCTGGATGCGTTTGGATGCGGAAGGCATAACCATTATCGACGTGCGTGACGAACGTGCGGCGGTCTACATGGCGCATGCAGAAGCTGAACTGGGTGGTGGCATAGGTGTGGCATTAGTGACAGCTGGCCCAGGTGTTACAAACGCCATGACGGGTATCGCCAACGCTCATGTTGCGCGTGCGCCTGTGATGGTGCTTTCTGGTTTGCCACCGCATGCACAAGAAAATCGCGGTGCTTTGCAAGACATAGTGCATGTTGACTTAGTGCGTTCCATTACACGGTATGCACGCACGGTGCGTCATCCAGATTTGGTGGTTCAGGAATTAGATGAAGCGCTTTCACGTGCCATGGGTGAGGGTGGTGAGCCGGGGCCGGTGTATCTGGATTTTCCAGTTGATACCTTACGAGCGACGGTAAGCCCAGCCATGCAATCGGCTGAGCGTTTTATCCAACGTTCTAAATTACAGCAGCTACCTGTTCATTCAACCGTTCTAGCTGCGGTTGATTTGCTGTGGTCCGCCAAGCGACCTTTAGTCATTTCCGGACGTGGTGCAAAGGATAGCGCTGCACCATTGCGCGAACTCTTGTCGCGTGTGGGTGCGGTGTATTTGGATACGGGTGAGAGCAAAGGGTTGGTACCAGATACGCATCCGAGTGTGGTGGCAGCCATGCGCGGCACGGTAATGGGGCAGGCTGATTTAGTCATCACGGTAGGTCGGCGTTTAGATTTTCAACTTGCCTATGGATCACCTGCGGTGTTTGGAGAAGCAAAATTTTTACGTATCGCTGATTGTGCTGCTGAGTTACGCGATAACCGACGTGGCGCAGTCGAAATACTCGCCACACCTAAATTAGCCTTGCAGGCACTACTCGATGCCGCAGGTGATAGACAACCCGCTACCGATCGAGTGTGGGCTGATGGTTTACGTGCAAGTCATTTGCAACGAGCTGAAAAGCTAGTCAAGTCCATGCACGACGCCCCCGCTGGCAAAGACGGTTTAATGCATCCGAATCGTGTGTTGGCAGCGTTGCGACAATCGCTACCTGAAAATTCCATAGTGATCGCTGATGGCGGTGATTTTTTAAGCTTTGCGCGTGTAGGTTTACCTGCATCCACCTACATGGATCCTGGTTCATTAGGTTGTATAGGTGTAGGTACGCCGTTTGGTGTTGCCGCGGGTTTGTGCTGTCCGGATAAGACGGTCGTTGTTGCCACCGGCGATGGCGCATTTGGTTTTAATGCGATGGAAATTGACACAGCGGTCAGACATCAATCGCCGGTGTTAATCGTGGTTGCCAACAACGGATCGTGGGCGATAGAAGTACGTGATCAGCAAGAAACGCATGGCAAAGTGGTTGGCACCCGTTTACAGTTTGCGGATCATGCGGGCATGGCCAGAGCGTTTGGTATGCATGCTGAACGCGTAGAAAAATCCGACGATTTGCCAGGTGCGATACAGCGCGCGTTAGCAAACCTACCGGCGTTACTTGATGTGGTGGTCACGCCAGAAGCTGTATCGTCGGATGCAAAATCAGGTCTTGCGTGGGTACCGGATTTGCAGGCCTTGTCTGCGTGGGACGATGCAGAAAAAACCTGGCGGCAAGCATCGTACACGCGTGAAAGCTAGCCAGTGCATAGCCCCATACAAATGAGATGAATACACATTAATGAAAATTCTAGAAGCACAACCCAAATTGGTAGAGCAAGTTCACAAGGCGATACTCTCTGAAATTGCTGAAGGTAAATTGCGCCCCGGTGCACGCATTATTCAAGAACAAATCGCACAAGAATTGGGTGTATCACGACAGCCAGTTCAGCAGGCGCTGGTACTGCTGCGCAATCAAGGTGTATTACGCGATGCGCCAGGTCGCGGCTTGCAAGTAGCGCCGCTAGATCTTGAGTACGTTCAACACATGTACGATGTACGCGCTGTGATAGAGGGGCTTGCATTTCGTAAGGCAGCTGAAAATTATTCCGACAAACTGAAAGCACGCGGGCAGGCATTGATACGCGCGGGACGTCAGGCCATCAAAGCAGGGTCAGTCAGTGACATGATTACTGCTGATATGGATTTTCATGATTTTATTTACGGGCTATCAGCTAATCCTTTGGTGGCACCCGCTATGGAAGCGCATTGGACCAACACACAACGTGTCATGGGTGAAGTGCTTATGCGCGACGACAAGCCACGCGATATTTGGGACGAACATGAAGCTATGCTCGCCACTGTTGCAATTGGTGATGGTGAGCGAGCTGAACAGCTGGCACGCAAACACATACAGCACGCCGCTGATTTCATGATTAAACGTTTACGGCTTGAGGGCGATGCAGCGTGATGCACTAGGTGTCTGATTGGCAATATAACCTGTGCTATATTCCTCCACGATGAAACTGCAGACAAATTTCTTGCGCTGGATCTCCCACTTCTTGCTCGCAGCTGTATTGCTGCAAGCATTGGCACCGGTCTGGGCGGGCGTTAGAGGTTCTGTTGATAAGACCTTGCTTGAAGTGTGTACTTCTGCTGGTACGCAATGGATTAAGCAAGGCGCTCAACCGAGTGCTCAAACGACGGATCCATCATCGATTGATCATTCATCCTCACATAAGCACTGCGTTTTTTGTGCATCGACGGCTGCTGTTAATTCATTTGATGCATCTACATTTTTAGTCAACCACACGTCTTCAAACGTTGTTTCAGTATCTGCTGTAGCTTTGGCTGGGATATTTTCCGGTCACCGCATACGCTCTCGCGCTCCACCTCTGTAATTCCTCTTCTAGTAACGGATTGCTTTTTCCCTTCAATGGGCAGCATTTGCATAGCCTTAATGGCTCGCAGGTGATGCCAGTGACGTTATGTATACGACTGACAACTCCAACTACGCATACGCTACAGTGCGTGCGCCAAATGACGTCAGTCGTAATAAAAAATGAGTGAATTATACGAATGGATGTCACATGGACTCATCATTGCAATTGACAAAAATTTCGCTGATCGTACTGATGGCGATGGGATATCTGTCTGCCACAGCAGAAGAAAAATTACCCGCAGTAGTCGTCATCGGAACATTAGAACCAGTAACAACTCAGGCAAATATAAGGCAGGCTGAGCTAGCCATCAAAGACATACCCGGTGGGGCTTCATTGGTTGATATGGATGTGGTCAAGCAAGGTCGGGTATCAACCTGGGTCGATGCATTGGGTTTGGCACCGGGCGTATTTGTGCAAGAGCGATTTGGATCGGAAGAAGCACGTATTTCTATACGCGGCTCAGCGCTTAGTCGCACCTATCACGGCGTTGGTTTGAAGGTTATGCAAGATGGCATACCCATTAATTATGCTGATGGATTTTTTGATATGCAAACGGTAGATCCATCGGCAGCACGCTATGTTGAGGTGTTGCGCGGTGCAAATGCATCGGGCTATGGGTCAAGTACTTTGGGAGGCGCAATTAATTTTATTTCTCCCACGGGCTACGATAGCCCTCGGTTGATAGGCAGAGCAGAGGCAGGCAGTTTTGGCTATGCGCGACTGCAAGCAATTACTGGCGGGGTTGTGAAGCAGCTAAATGATGACGACCCTATTTGGGATTACAACCTCTCGGTCAACACCATGCAACAAAGCGGTTATCGTGATCATGCTGCGCAAGATAGCCAAAAAGCAGTGGCCAACATAGGCGTTAAATTGAGTAGTAATTTAGAGTCGCGATTTTTTATGGCCGCTGTCAGAAGTCGATCCCAATTGCCTGGTTATGTGACTAAGGCGCAATTAGAATCCGATCCCACAGTTGCGAATAATTCGTCGTGGCCTAATCGATTCCAGCGTCGGGATATCGATGCTCAGCGTTTGGCAAACAAAATTGTCTATACCAATGGAGACTATCAAATCGAAGTCGCTACCTATGTCATGCAACATGATCTTTGGCATCCCATTACGTTTGGCTTTATTGAACAAGACACCACCAATTATGGCGGGCATATTAAGGTCTCTGATAAATCAAAACTATTCGGTGCCAACAATGTATTGACCTTAGGGTATCTGCCTGATTTTGGTACTACGGATGGACGTACTCGCAGAGTTGGTGCCGGCTTTGTTCCTGCTGGGGTCAGCACACAGTACACGCAAAAATCACATAACCATCGTTTTCTAATCGAAGATAAATTCAGTTTGTCAGATACGACCATGCTTATCGGTTCGCTGCACTATCACCAGTCGAATCGCAAAAAAGAGGATGCAGTCACGCCTGCATCTAACTACGATGTTCAGTACACCCAGTGGATACCCAGGTTAGGTGTGATTCACAACGTATCACCGTCTGCTCAGGTATACGCTAATGTGAGTAATAATTTTGAGCCACCTATTTTTGATGTCACCAGCACTATGCTGGCGACCAAAGCACAGTCGGGTATTAGCTATGAAATAGGAACACGTGGCGAGGCCGCTATTAACAACGGACGGGATCAGCTGTTTTACGATCTCACTTTATATCGAGCCAATTTACGCAACGAGTTTCAAACCGTGTGTATCAACGGCAGCACTACCTGTACTGTCTTCGGTACATCAGCAACGGTCAATGTGCCCAAGACAGTACATCAAGGTATTGAATTAGGTTTGTCTGGATTTTTTGATCGTCAGTGGGAAGCCAGAGGTATTTTTCTATATAGCGACTTCCGCTTTGATAATAATGCGCTGTATGCAAACAACCGTATGCCCGGTTTTCCACCGCTGATACTACGAGGCGAAACTTTGTATCGTTGGGGCGCAGATACGGGGACTCGAGGACTGCCTGCATCCTACGCTGGCCCAAGCTTTGAATGGGTGCCAACATCAGCACCTATGGACAATACCAACAGCGTCTCAAATGATTCTTATGCATTACTCGGATTTAAAGCAGGTGGCCCCATCGATCCAACATGGTCATGGTTTTTAGATGCACGAAATCTAGCGGATAAAAAATATGCAGCCACCACGAATATCGGTGCTGGGTTTGGTGGAAATCCCGCAGCAGCGTATTACCCCGGCAATGGACGATCAGCCTACGTAGGTTTAGAAGGGAAATGGTAATTTTTATGAACAACACACTACTCAGTAGTGCCGTCGCCTCGTGTTTTTTGTTTGCGCAGCATGCTTGGGGCCATGCCACGCTATTTCCCAAGCAGGCTACTCAGGATAGTTATCAGCGGCTATCGTTTGGTATCTCTCACGGATGTGAAGGTTCTTCCACGGTAGAAGTAGTTATCGAATTACCCGAATCAGTTATGGGTGCTAAGCCCATGCCTAAACCGGGCTGGGCTGTAGAGACCGAGGTGCGTCCGCTGAGCGTGCCTTACAGCTTGCATGGCAAAGAAATCAAGCAGGATGTGCGAGTCATACGTTGGCGCGGAATGCTCATTGATGCCCACTATGATGAGTTTGTCGTGATGTCCAAGCTGTGGAATAAGATAGGCCCAATTTTTATTCCCGTGACACAGGTATGCGAAAAAGGGCGTATGGATTGGAACCAGTTACCCGATGGTTCGGGCATGCGGTTCATTTTTCCAGCACCTGTCATTGAAGTGATGCCCGGCGAGCACAAGCACTAAACGAAGCTACATACTATTTCGACATCTGTTTGGTATCCTGCCGCTATCAAGTGCAAAAGTGTGCACAGTGCCCGCTCGGAATTACCTGGTGTATGCTGGCCGCTGAAGTGTGATTGCTGTATTTCTGACATGTCATGATGTGTTTAGTTAGTCTTGCCTTGTGGACGATTCCTTATGCGAAAAACGCTTTTAATTATCGTTGGTTTGATATTGTTGTCAGGTGTGCTGACAACGGCTTATGTTTGGTTGGCGTTGTCGTGGTCTTATTCCACTGGCGAACGGGCTGGTCTGATGCAAAAAATTTCGCGCAAAGGCTGGCTATGCAAAACATGGGAAGGTGAGTTGTTATTAACAAGTATGCCCGGTGCTATTCCAGAAAAATTTGAATTTTCTGTGCGCGATGAAGAGTTAGCAAATCAGTTGATGGAGCATACGGGCCAAAAATTAGTTTTGACTTACGCACAGCACAAAGGCATACCAACTTCCTGCTTTGGCGATACCGAGTATTTTGTAGAGAAAATGACTGTGTTTAAAGAAAACAAAGTCGACTAAAAAAATCAGATAGCCGGTCAAACATCATTTCAATTTTAAGCAGCTGCGACTAGTAGCTTTGTTACAGAAATGAAGTAATGATCTAAGAGCTTGTTTAATTCATAATCGACATGAAAAACTACTGCCGATTTCATAAGTTTGGTTGTAAGAAAGATACTTAGATTGTATGATGTTCACATAGCGTGACCATGCACGCTCACACGACAACAATAACCATGCACGGCAATTTTATTCCCCGCAAAACCTACCTCTCGCAGTTGATCGCCTCCTTGATGATGATGACTGCGGGCTCGGTGTCAGCTGACGACATACGCTCCTTACCGCCAGTTGAAGTCGTATCGCGCTACAGCCTGTTAGGTGCAGCAGATTCAGCGAATGAGGGTGCGGTTGGTCAGACTCAAATTGATAATCGTGTGGTTGCAAGAACCGGTGAAGTGCTTGAAGTCGTGCCCGGCTTGATTGTCAGTCAACATAGTGGCGAGGGTAAAGCCAATCAATATTTTCTGCGTGGTTTTAATCTTGATCATGGACTGGATTTTAAAATTTCACTCGACGGTATGCCAGTGAATCAGCGCAGTCATGCGCATGGGCAGGGATGGGCTGATCTGAATCCTCTGATACCTGAACTTATTTCAGCGATTAATTATCGCAAGGGTCCCTACTATTCATCCGAGGGGGATTTTGCCAACGCAGGTTCAGCTAATATTTATTACACCGATACAGTAGATCGCGGTATTGCCAGTATAGGTTTAGGGCAGAACGGTTTTTACCGAACCTTGCTGGCGGACTCACCTAAATTTCATAATGGTCGGGTGTTGTATGGCTTAGAGTTATCTCATTATGACGGCCCCTGGGATACACCCGATAACTATCGTAAATATAATGGAATGCTGCGTTATTCCGAAGGTAACTCAGGTAATGGTTTCAACCTGACAGTGATGTCGTATTCGGGTAAGTGGAATTCCACCGATCAGATTCCGTATAACGATTATAAAAATGGGTTGATTTCCCGTTGGGGTTCTATGGACCCCAAGGGAAAAAATGGGGCTTCCGCAAACAGAAACAGCTTGTCCGGAGAATGGCGGCGCTCAGATGCGAGCGGAACGCTACTTTTCCAGGCCTATGTCATTCAAAATTACCTTGATCTGTACTCCAACTTTGAATACTCACCGTCGAGTCAGTTTAATCAACGCGACAACCGGGTTACGACGGGTTTTAATCTTGTACGTATGTGGAATATTGAAGGATTGGGCAAGGAAGCCTCTAACACGCTAGGGCTGCAAGCCCAAAACGATGCAATTAGTAATTCACTTAACAGCACGACAGCACGCGTACGAAATGCCACGTGTCAGAGCGTAATAGATCAGTGCCGTGGTGACCGTATAACCCAAAGCAGTTTAGGTGTTTATGCAGAAAACCACGTTCATTGGAATGATTGGTTTCGCACTGTCGCCGGTGTACGTGGCGATTATTTTAGATTTGCTAATCGGGGTTTGAGTAGCTCAACGGGCGACAACAATACTGATACCGTGAATGATTTTATTGCCAGCCCCAAGCTGAATGTGGTGTTTGGCCCTTGGGCAAAGACAGAGTATTACTACAGCGTGGGTAACGGTTATCACTCCAATGACGCACGCGGTGTCACCATAGGATCGGGAACGCGCGCCGATGGTCTGGTCAGAACCTTTGGTCAGGAAGTTGGCATACGCACAGAAATCATTGAAGGCCTACAAACCACGCTGGCCTTATTTCAACTCGATAATGCATCTGAGATTGTGTATGTGGGTGATGCAGGTTTGACAGAAGATTCTGGTCGTCGTACTCGGCGCACAGGCTTTGAATTTAATAACTATTTCAAAGCCACAAACTGGTTAACGATAGATGCTGATTTTGCCTATGCCAAAGCACGATTTAGAGACGCAGGTGGAGGCGGAAAATATATTGAGGGTGCAGTTGAGGGTGTGGCCTCCGTTGCTGCCTTGATTGACAATCAGGGTCCCTATAGCGGCTCGTTGCAGCTGCGTCATTTTGGCCCACGTCCGTTGACGGAAGATAATTCACTACGCTCGGATTCTACAACCACTCTTAACGGCAAGCTGGGTTATCGCGTCAGCAACGATACTAAAATAGAGCTAATTGGATTTAATCTACTCAATACGCAAAGCTCTGCAATTGATTATGCAGTTGATTCGTATACAGGAGTTGGTGGCACCGTGAATAACAACGGCCCATACCGCGTATTTCACCCCATAGAATCACGAACATTCCGGGTAATGCTGATTACCCGTTATTGATTCGCTAGTCATAACTATCAATCGTATAAATTTTTACTTAGGCACGCGGTTATTGCATAGCGTGCCTGTTATTCATCACAAACGCGGTTCTTTCCTTGGAGGGGCATCGTCTGGTTCTTCAGATGATGGACGTTTACGCCCAATGGTATTGGTATCACCATGTATTGGTTGATTTTTTACTCGCTCCACCCACAGAGATAAGTTCTGTAGATACTTATCAGGAATGATGCGCTGTGCCATTTCATCGCTCAAGCACTGTTTTATCATGGGAGCAAGAGCTATGGCTAATAATCTATCCAATTCGGCGGGTGTTTTCCACTGAGTTGATTTTCTGGCTCGATTGATAGTCATAGACCAAGCGTTGCTGATAGCCTGACATGTCACGACAGGAAGGCCAAGTTCTATTTGCATTACCTTAGCTAGGCTTATGATATCGACTGGTCTGAGATTGCTGCGATGTTCAAACTTACGCAACCATGCAACTGGATCATTACAAAAACTATTAAGCGGCTGGGTTACCAAAGATAATTCATCCAACATGACTTTTATACATTGACTATGCAAATTTTCACTATCGAACTCATGATCTTGAAATGTTTTTTTCAGATTATGGTTCATTAGATTCATAAGAAAGCGATTTGCATCGGCAACAGAATCTGGCGCGACATCCCAATCAACAGTCCATTGCGCAGCCTGGCTCCAGGCATGTGCTATTGATAGACTGAATACCTCAGGTAGACCAATCTGAGTAGATAATTTATTCTTGATGAAATTCTTAAGACTATGATTCTCACTATAAGTATTTGCACAATCAAGAAAAAAATTTAGCGATAATGCATGGCGTAGTTTTTTGTATTGATTGGTAATGAATAAATCAGCATATTCTTGTAATTGAACCTTTTGCTTTAGTTTATATGCATGAGTTTTTCTGATCCATAGGCTATCGGGCTCATTATCTTTAGAATCTAAATTAATTAAATTATCGTTATTAGAAATTTTTGCAAGATGCCTTGATAGTATAAATGCTGTTTGGAGTTGTTGTTGCATTTTGTGGGCAGATAACATGCCAAACGCTATTTGCTGCAGGACTTCTTGCGCTGAATGTATGAGTGATGGATAAAATCCTGCGGCAGAAAGTGGAATGATGCTTTTGCAGTTATCGAAAAAAATAGTCAGTAAATTTTTTTCGTTTTCTTCTGAAATTGAAAAATTAATCAGAGGATTTTTGGTCACTAGTAAATCTAACAATTCCCATGGCTTTTTTTCATTCTCAAAAGCCTCATCCCACAGTGTATTTTTTTCACTATAAAATTTTTCTATGGGAGCCCCGCAGGCTAACAGTAGAGCAACAACAGGTACCTGTTTGGTTTTTAATGCGGCACCTAATGGGGAGTTTGGTGTTCCGTTATCTTCATCAAAACAGTGATGGCCTACGATTAATCGTAAACATTCCAGGCTAGCTCCGCTCTCCAGGCTCAATCTAAGAATTGCATGTTCCTGTTCAGTTGTGAATTTGGGTTGAGTCTGGTGCTCCAATAAAAGCTTAATTGTAGGAGCGTGCCCTTTTTTACAGGCAAGTTCTAACGGCAGACATTCGCCAACGATAGGGGAAGCTTTAGCTGCCAACAAGAGTGCTGCAATTTCATGATGGCCAGTAGCTGATGCAATCATCAATGGCGTAATATTTTTTCCCGTTAGTTTGTGATTATTGCCAAATAGTGAGCATAGCTCAGCTTCATCCATGCTGGTGGTATAAACATCGGGTTGAGCTCCATACTCTAAAAGTATGTTTACATTTTTTTTCGAACCACCTTTGACAGCATGATGTAAAGCTGTTTTTCCATTATGGTCAGTAGCAAATATATCTATACCGGCAACAGTTACTAATGGATCGATGAGTTTTTCAAAGCCTGCAGCAGCTTCCATTAAAATATTTACACCGTTTTCTTGAACGAAAGGCGGTTCCAATCCTCGCGCCATCAAAATAGCGATGGCGTGCGGTTGATTGCTACGAACAGCGATCACCATTAAGTGGTTTTCATAGCGATCGTAGTGATTTATATTTGCGCCTTTGCTGATTGCTCTATCAACCAGCATTGCCATTTCGTTGGAATTGGCAAAGGAAACGGCATATCGTAGAGCCAGATTGGCATTTCTTATCTGGATATTTAAGTTGTCAAGGTTGGGTTGTGTACTTCTGTGCGTTTTGAACGCTGAGCTAGTAGGGAATGTAATCATGATTGAACGAGGGACCTTTGGATGATGTAAAGTCCTTGCTGAGTAGCATTCAGCCTCGTTTAGTTCCTTGGGAAACTACTTTTTTATTCAATCTGAAGCTGATCTATTTCGTCAGTTAGTTTCAACCATTCCGATTCAATTTTTTCAAGTAGCTTTTTATTGCTTACCTGTATGTCCAGTAATTTTTTTAATTCATCTTTACGAGATGCATCATACAAAGTCTCGTCTGCCAAAGTGCTTTCTATCTCTTCTTGTTTTTTTGTTAGAACGCTGATGTCATTTTCTAACTTGGCTAATTTCACCGCTAAAGGTTTTTTTAGACTAGCAATGCGCTGTCGGTCTTGGGCATTGACTTTTTTTTGCTCACCGCGCTCGGTTTTCGTGGCTTCCACGACCACGGGTGCTGGCGTTAGTCGAGCGGCATTCTGAGCGGCCAATTTAGTCTTAAGCA
>CAYUDI010000021.1:4163-5203 GCA_964443585.1 uncultured Bifidobacterium sp. | reverse complement strand
TCCAGTCACGGTAGTCATCCAAATCGCCGTCAAATGGCGTCATCTTGCCATCAGCAACGATCACGAATTCATCCGAGGTGGCACGCAAGAGATGTCGGTCATGCGACACCAGCAGCATGGTGCCCTCGAATTGTGCGAGGGCATCTGTCAATGCCTCGCGAGTTTCCAGATCTAAGTGATTGGTGGGTTCATCCAGTAGCAGCAAGTTAGGTCGCTGCCAGACTATTAAGGCTAAGGCGAGTCGTGCTTTTTCACCACCAGAAAAAGGCGCTATCGGACTTCTGACCATCTCACCGGGAAAATTGAACCGTCCTAAAAAATTACGAAGTTCTTGTTCACGTACATCGGGTGCTATGCGAGAAAGATGCATTAATGGCGAATCATCTGGCCGTAGCATTTCGAGTTGGTGCTGCGCAAAATAACCAATCACCAGACCTTTGCCAAATTGGGATACGCCGTGTAGGGCTTGTATATCACCCGCAATCGTTTTAATGAATGTGGATTTACCCGCGCCATTGACACCCAGTAAACCTATGCGTTGTCCAGGCTGCAGCGAAAAATCAATTTGCGAGACAATGCATTTTTCTTCGCCATCGTCGCTGCGATAACCCGCATCGACTTTTTCTAGTACCAAGAGCGGGTTGGGTGCACGCTCAGGTTCGCGAAATTCAAACGAAAATTCAGCGGCTGCTCGCAAAGGAGCTAGTTCTTCCATGCGTGCCAAGGCCTTGACGCGGCTTTGTGCCTGTTTAGCTTTTGAGGCTTTGGCTTTGAATCGCTCAATGAATGATGTCAGATGAGCGCGTTTACGTTGTTGCTTGTCTATGGCAGCTTCCATTAATTCTAGATGGGCTGCACGCTGGCGCTCGAAGGCACTGTAATTACCGCTATAACGTTTTAGTTTTTTATCATCGACATGCACAGTGACGTTGGAGACGCCATCTAAAAAATCACGGTCGTGAGAAATAATTAATAACGTGCCCTCATACCGCTTGAGCCATTCTTCCATCCACAGTATGTCATCCAAGTCGAGGTGATTG
>CAYUDI010000021.1:0-4153 GCA_964443585.1 uncultured Bifidobacterium sp. | reverse complement strand
CATCCAGCAGTAAAAGATCGGAAGGACAAATCAGCGCTTGTGCCAGATTTAATCGCATGCGCCAACCGCCTGAAAAGCTGGCTACCGGCATATCCATTTGAGCCAGTGAAAAGCCTAATCCATTGAGCAGTTGTTCTGCCCGTGAGCGTATCGTGTACGCGTCAGCGTCTGCCAGCTTGCCGTGGAGTTCGCCTATCAGATTTCCATCGGCTGCATCGCCTTGTTGTTCGAGTAATTCAAGTTCGTGTTCCAGTGCGCGTAAACCTACATCGCCATCAATCGCATACTCAATAGCAGGACGATCGAGGGCAGGGGTTTCTTGAGCGACGTGAGACACACGCCAGTTACGTGGAAAATCGATACTACCCATATCGGGATGGACTTCGTCGCGCAGCATGGCAAACAAGGTTGATTTGCCTGAACCATTAGCACCGATAAGGCCAATTTTTTCACCCGGATTGAGCGTCAGATCGACAGACTCAAACAGAGACTTGGTGCCACGCATGAGTGACAATTGCTGAAGACGGATCATGTGAAACGAAGCAGACTAAGTGCCGCGGTGAGAGGGTGAAAAAATGTCACAGCTGATCAGCTGTTAGTAAAAAGACAGAGGCATCGCCAGCGCTGGTAGATAACCAGGTAAGACCAAGATCGTGAAAGGCTGTTTCGGCATGAGCAAATTCATTGCCTATCTCAACGATAAGTATGCCGCGAGTCGTTAGACGCTCTTTAGCGCCTTTTACAATACGACGCACCAAATCCATGCCATCGTTGCCGCCAGCTAATGCCATCTGCGGTTCATGGCGATACTCTGCTGGCAGTGATGCCATTGCTTTACTGTTGACATACGGAGGATTTGAAATAATCAAATCGTATTTTTGTGGTGGTAGTTTTTTGTATAAATCCGATTCAATCAGATGAACACGCTTTTCCAGCTGATAGTCTTCGATGTTGCGTTTTGCAACCTCGAGTGCGTCGGCCGACAGATCAACGGCATCTACCTGCGCATTGGGAAACGCATCGGCGAGCATGATGGCTAGGCATCCTGAGCCAGTACATAGCTCCAGCACATGATGAACATTCCACGCATCGCCGACCCAGGGCTGAAAATGTTCAGGGATGAGCTCGGCAATGTAGGAGCGCGGAACAATCACGCGTTCATCGACATAGAATCGATAATCTGTCAGCCAAGCTTCATTGGTCAGATAAGCCGCTGGCAATCGCTCTGACGTACGACGGTCGATCATAGCCAATACGGCTGATATTTCTTCGGGCAACAGTCGGGCATCCAAAAAGGGATCAAGCTTGTCGATTGGCAATTTGAGCGTATGCAGAATCAGATAGGCCGCTTCATCATAGGCGCTGCTGCTACCGTGGCCAAAAAACAGTCCCTCGGTGGTAAAGCGTGTGACGGCGTGGCGCAGCAAATCGCGCAGGGTTTGGAAGGGATGGGTCATTGAGGCGTCCCGTGGGTAGGGCATCAAGGCTATTCAAACCGCAAGGATACCGGAATTGCTGCACTGCCACGGCAATTCCGGTGTTTTTTCCTTGTAAAGGCTATATCAACCGTGATTATTTGCCTTAGTCGTCAGCGCTATCATTGCGCGTTTACCCGCTTCGGTCTTGGCTTGTCCAATCAAGTACGAAGTGATTTTGTAATTTATACCTTTTAATTTTTTGGCTATCCCGTCGGGATCAATATCGGCCAGCTTGGGGAGATACTCGGGATGGCTATCAATAGGTCTTTGTAGGTTAAAGCCTGCGACTATTAATTTTTCTACCCACTTTAGACTGCCGGCATATAAAGCCCACATAAATATTTCACGTCCGACGTCCTTCCCCTCCTTGAGTGCATTGAGTATCGTATGACTCCAAGTAGAACGCTCTGCGGCGAATTCAAATGCCGTTGTATTTTGTTTGCGGGCTGATGTTATTAATATCTCATCTAACGTCCGCTCTTTTAGTTCGCAATCGAGTAGACTTAACACTAAGTCCTTGTGGTCATTCGATATAAATACAGCTTGTAAAACCAGAGTATTTTTTTCATCGTCTGATATAAATGACCAAACATTTTTTATAGTACGAGCATAGTCATCCCAATTAATCGTGGATGGATTGCTCGACAGAACATCAAACTGCGCATTTATGAAATCTTTTACGATGATTGATTTCTGATTCTCCGTAATTTCTGGTCTACCTTTTAGGTATTGATCGTAATCTTTGATTGTCTTGCTGACCATAAATTTATCCGACAATTGGTTCAGTTTTTGCGTATTGAATTCCTCTTCAGTGCGCGTTTGAAAAAAATCATATAACGCTTGGAAAGTAGCTACTGGCGATAGCGATGCTGCTGCATACAGAGGGGATGATTCGATGTCATCAGATATGACCGGCGATGTATCAAGCATTCTTAGCCATTCAATTAAATCCTCATTGCCATTAGCGAGCTTGTCATCTAATGATCCATCAATGACAGAACGACAGAAATAGCTACTGCCAGACTTATCTTTGTAGCAGAGTAAAGGACCTCTCAAGGCTTGAACCTGATCTGCCAACCACAACACATCTTTTGAAGACTGGCTTGATGCCCAGCGTTTTAGATGAAGTGGATCTTCGTTGTAATCATACGGAGTGAATTTTTCCCATTGCTCGATTGTTGCGCGCAGCAGATCACGAAAAATTTCTTTGTTAGGATATTTGGCAGCTATGGATAAAGGTGATTTTGGTTCACCTTCAGCGGAAAATCTGCAAGCCTGCATTGGATCAGCGCCTGCTTTTAGCAGCATCTGCATGCTGGTTTGATCTTGGTTTTCTACCGCGATCAACAAGGGAGTGCGACCTATTGCATCGGGAAGGTTGAGATAGTTAGGCGCAAGTGTTGCAGCTAATGAGATGACGTGCTGCAGGACATCCGGGCGATCGGGTTTCAACAGACATAAGGTCAAAAGATTCGCGCCGTAAAGGCAATTGTCATCGACGCTTGTTATATACGTAGTATGCAGCGCCATCTCCAGGATGGCGTTGTTACGTGTGTCTTCATTATTACTTGGTAAGTCAACGGTCCAAGTTGATGCATCTAGATCGGTGCCGCCATTTTGAGGAGGGCGTTGCGATGCCGGGGGTAACCACTGCAGGCCGAAATCTTCTGGGCAGATGAGTTCTAGCGCCACATCCCAATCATCATTCACGATGGCGGCATGCACTTCGGGCAAACCACTTTTGACTAAATACTTGTGGTGATCTGCGCGTTTATTCCAGTCGAATCCAAATGATTTTGCATGCCAACCAGTAGGGCGAGTGTTTAGTGCCGGAGGTTTTGTTTGATTTGAACTTGTTGGGTTAATTTCAGTTGACGTTTTGAGGGTATCTGATGGGTGGGCAGTAGTTGCTGGTGCTACGCTCATGTGAATTCCTTAAAATAAATTTACAGGAACTCCGTAACATTCGAGGCAGATAGGTTCCCGCCTTTATAACAAACGGTACGCCAAATAAAATTACAAAAGTAAATTTTCTAAAGTGCGTCGGTAGATATTTTTGAGTGGTTCGATTTCTTCTACGGCCACATGCTCATTGATCTTATGAATACTGGCATTGGTGGGCCCGAACTCGATCACTTGCGGGCAGATTTGCGCGATAAATCGACCGTCGGAAGTTCCGCCCGTGGTTGATAGCTCTGTATCAAGACCCGTCTCGCTTTTGATTGCTGCGGCTATGGCATTGCTGAGTACTCCGGCAGGTGTCAGGAAAGGTAATCCACCGACAGTCCATGTCAGATCGTAATTAAGTTCGTGTTTGTCGAGCAGGGCATGCACACCTTGTTGCAACCCACTGACGGTGCTGGCGGTAGAAAAACGAAAATTAAAATCCACCACACACTGACCAGGAATCACGTTCGATGCACCTGTACCTGCATGAATATTCGACATTTGCCATGAGGTAGGCAAATAGTACTCGTTACCAGTATCCCATTGCACAGTCGCTAATTCAGTGAGTGCGGGCATGGCAAGATGAATAGGGTTTTTTGCCATGTGTGGGTAAGCAATGTGACCTTGTATACCTTTGATCACTAGCTTGCCTGACATGGTGCCTCGGCGACCATTTTTAATCATGTCACCGATGTGTTTGACCGAGGTGGGTTCACCAACGATGCAAT
>CAYUDI010000020.1:8506-20224 GCA_964443585.1 uncultured Bifidobacterium sp. | reverse complement strand
CAGGATAAAGAATCGCCGGGCGAAAATTTGCAAACAAGGTCAGGTGTTTACGCAGACCTAAAATCGCCTGTTCTGGGCGCAGCGAACGCTCGAGCGTATCGTATTTCCAATCGCCCACAGCACCAAATAAAATAGCGTCAGCTTCTTTCGCAAGCTTTAATGTGCCATCGGGTAGCGGATGGCCATGAGCCTCGTAACCTGCACCACCTACAGGTGCGGTTTCCATTTCAAATTTTTGGCCCAAAGCATTCAATACGTTCACAGCCTGAGCAACAATTTCTGTACCTATGCCGTCACCCGGCAAGATTGCGATTTTCATGAGAGATGTCAATTAATGGATTAAATCGTATTTGCCAACCAAGGAAAACTTCGGATGTGGCGCTCTTCAAATGTATGGATAGCATCTGCATGCATTAATGTAAGGCCTATGTCATCCAAACCATTGAGTAAGCAATGCTTACGGAATGCATCGACTTCAAAATGGAATACAGAACTGCTGTTCGATGTGGATACCGTTTGCTTTTCCAGATCGACTATGAGTCGAAAACCTGGGAACGCGATGACCTCATTGAATAACTGATCGACTTGAACTTCTGTCAGCTTTATCGGCAGCAAACCATTTTTGTAACAGTTATTGAAAAAAATATCGGCAAAGCTCGGGGCTATGACGGCACGAAAGCCAAATTGATCTAAAGCCCACGGCGCATGCTCACGTGAAGAGCCGCAACCGAAATTTTTACGGGCTAAAAGTATCGATGCGCCCTGATAACGTGCTTGGTTCAACACAAAGTCAGGATTAAGCGGACGCTTGCTGTTATCCACGCCAGGTTCGCCGTGGTCTAAGTAGCGCCACTCATCAAACAGATTCGGACCAAACCCTGTTCGTTTAATTGATTTAAGAAATTGCTTAGGAATGATGGCATCGGTATCCACGTTGGCACGATCCAGCGGCGCAACTAATCCATCAAGGAGAGTGAATTTATTCATGATGTTATTTCTTACTCGCGTCTTGAACTTTTTCACCTAGCTTTTCAACATCCTTGCCGATGCCGTGCATCGTATTGCAGCCAGTCAGAGCGAAAAAAATTATCGCCAACATAATGTGTATTTTTTTCATGGTGTTTATCTCCCTTACAGTGCGCGAATATCAACAAAGTGTCCTGCGATGCCAGCAGCGGCAGCCATTGCCGGGCTAACCAGATGGGTACGCCCACCTGCACCCTGACGTCCTTCGAAATTACGATTGGACGTTGAAGCACAACGCTCACCTGGCTCCAAACGATCTGCATTCATCGCCAGACACATAGAGCAACCCGGTTCACGCCATTCAAAACCGGCGTCACGAAAAATTTTATCCAGACCTTCGCGCTCGGCTTGCTCTTTTACTAGACCTGATCCGGGCACTACCATGGCCAGACTCACGTTCGATGCACGCTGTTTACCGCGCACTACGGCTGCGGCCGCACGCAAATCTTCTATACGCGAATTAGTGCATGAACCAATGAACACTTTGTCGATACGAATATCCGTAATCGGTGTGTTGGGCTTTAAGCCCATATAGACCAAGGCTTTTTCGATTGCATCACGACGCGCTGGATCTTTTTCTTTGTCGGGGTCCGGTACGCGCGCATCAATTGGCAACACCATTTCAGGAGATGTGCCCCAGGTGACTTGCGGTTGTATGGTGGCCGCATCGATGGTGACGACTGCATCAAATTTTGCATCTTTATCGGTATGCAGCGTGCGCCAGTAGGCGACTGCCTGATCCCAGTGCGGGCCCACCGGTGAAAACGGTCTGCCCTTTACATACTCAATTGTGACGTCGTCCACCGCGATCATGCCGGCGCGTGCGCCTGCCTCAATCGCCATATTGCAGACGGTCATACGACCTTCCATAGACAGCACGCGTATCGCAGAGCCCGCAAATTCAATCGCATAACCTGTACCACCGGCTGTTCCTATTTTGCCTATGATGGCCAGCACAATATCTTTGGCAGTCACACCAGCGCCTAGCTTGCCGTCGACCTGCACCAGCATGGCCTTGGATTTTTTTGCCAGCAATGTCTGTGTGGCTAAGACGTGTTCAACTTCCGAGGTACCTATACCGTGTGCCAGGCACGCAAAAGCGCCGTGCGTTGAGGTGTGCGAATCACCGCACACCACCGTCATGCCGGGCAAGGTCGCGCCCTGCTCCGGCCCGATCACGTGCACGATGCCCTGACGCCGGTCATTCATATTGAAATAGGTGAGACCGTATTCTTTGGCATTGTGATCCAGAGTCTCTACCTGCAAACGCGAAATCGGATCAGCAATACCTTCTGAACGATGCGTAGTCGGCACGTTGTGGTCAGCCACCACTAAGTTGGCGGCATTGCGCCAGGGCTTGCGATGCGCCAGCTTTAAACCTTCAAAGGCTTGCGGGCTGGTGACTTCATGTATCAGGTGTCGGTCGATGTAAAGAATCGACGTTCCATCCTCGGAGGTATGCACCACATGGGATTGCCAGAGTTTGTCGTAGAGAGTTTGGGCCATGACGAGATTGCGCAAAAAGCGCACCAGTAGAGGGTAAATAGCCCCAAATTATGCCATACCGGCCCATGCTTCTTGGCTCTTGGACACGACTTTTTGCCTGCAACCCTCCAGAATTAAACGCGGAATCGTAGAACCTACCTCGTTCGGGCCATGGCGGGAAGCGCTATGGTGGGACATCGTGACCAAGTACAAATTGCGGCCAACACCGTAAGCAGCCTAGTAAGTAAAGTTCTTAACCGCGTGCCTTGGCCTGCTCGTACAAGGGCAGCACTTTTTCAGAATAACGAGTCAGGTCTTTAACGCGGTCAGAGCGTGGTGGGTGGGTAGACATAAATTTTGGCTGCTCTTTGCCACCGATTTGTCCCATTTTTTGCCAGAGATTAATCGCCGCCCGCGGATCATACCCAGCGCGCGCAGCGAGCTCAACACCGATACGGTCAGCCTCGGTTTCATGCTCGCGTGAATTGGGCAGGCCCAATAATCCTTGATAGGCGTACTCCATGCCTCTCTGGCCCAGCTGTCCTAAACCCGCTACAGTGGCCAGTATAGTGATCCCCACGTCAGCGATGGCTTGCTCGGATGCACGCTCACGCGAATGCTCGCGCAAAGCATGGGCAATTTCATGCCCCATGACGGCCGCCAATTCGTCATCGGTGATGTTGAGTTTTTCTATCAAACCTGAATACACAGCGATTTTTCCACCTGGCATGCACCAGGCATTGACCTCACCCGCGGTCAGTACATTAACTTCCCATTGCCAATTTAAGGCATCGGGTCGAAATGCAGGGGTTTGTTTAACTAATTTGTCTGCGATGGTTTTTACTCGCGCGTACTGCGCTGTATCTGCATTGAGCTTATCTTTTTTAGCGGCATCGGCCATTAATTGCGCATACTGTTTGTTTGCACTTTTTTCTATAGCTTGTGCCGACACCGACATACGCTGCTGGCGATCGACACCGACAGCACCCGCCTGGGTCGTTTTGACTGTCTGACATGCTGTCAGTGGGCCCATCATCACCCCGACAATAAACACCTTGCGACAGCTTGAAATAATGTGTTGGGTTTGCATAAAAATTTCCGATAAATCCATGTAAGTGCCTGTGTGCTTTACCTAGGCATTTATCTCGTTATCTTGCCACCGGTAGCTGAGCTTGGCAGCGACAAAAGCTAACAAAGACATCACCGCTGCCAGTAAGTAGACCACTTGGGCACCAAATGTATCCCAGCAAGCTGACAGCAGCAAGCCACCCAGGGTGCCGCCAAGACCATAAGAAATACTGATATACAAGGCTTGACCCCTTGCCTGCAAAGGGCCGGCAAACCAGCGCTGCAACGTAGCGACAGAGGCTGAATGATGAACGCCAAACGTTGCTGCATGCAGTACTTGTGCCAACAAAAGTATCCACAGCGATTCTGCACCCCAACCTATCATCAGAAAACGAAGAACTGCGATAGCTAAACTTAGCAGCATCAGTTTGCGTACACCAAAGCGTCTAAACAAAGGCGCCTGATAAAAAAAGAAAAGAATTTCAGCAATCACACCTAGCGACCACATAAGGCCTATAACAGTCTTGCTGTAACCGATATCGGAAAGGTACAAAGAGTAATAGACATACAGCGATGAATGAGCAGCGATCATTAAAAACGTCGATGCAAAAAAAGACAGCACCGATTTACGCGCTAGTAGCTGCCGCACAGACGTCGATTGATGCGCATGATGCGCGACCTGCTCTTCTTTCATACTGAAAGTCACGCTCGTGACCATCACCAGCAGCAGCAGAGCTATCCAGGGCATCAGTTGTATACCCTGCCAATCGAGCAAGTAACCGGAGAGTGTGACCGATACAATAAAGCCCACTGACCCCCATAAACGCACGCGACCATAGTGGGTCAAATCACCGCGCATAGAGGACAGCATTAAGGCTTCTGAGATGGGCCCCTGGGCACTGGTAAACAAATTCACCGTAACCATCAGGGTAAAGAAAAAGACAAAGCTCTGGCCAAAAAACATGCCACAAAAACTAAGCGCAGCTGCAACCGACGTTAAGCGCAGAACCAATACCCGCCGATTGGATTGATCGGCCACCCAGCCCCATACATTAGGACCAAAAATACGCATGACCTGCATCAATGACATCAAGATGCCTATTTGCGTCGCCGACAATCCCCGATCCGCAAAATATAAGCTGGCGTAGGGCGAAAAAACGCCAACGTAGCCATAGTACGCAAAGAAAAATAGCGCAAAATTGAGAGACTGCGCAGGTCGTGATGCGGCTGACACTACTCCGACTTCACATCACCGCACTGTGCTCTATGCCGCAATGCATGGTCCATCAGTACGAGCGCAAGCATTGCTTCTGCAATGGGTGTGGCACGAATACCTACGCACGGGTCATGCCGACCAAAGGTTTCAACCATAACGGGGTTGCCATCTCGATCGATGGATTTACGAGGGGTGCGTATGCTTGATGTAGGTTTGATGGCCATAGACACGGTAATGTCCTGACCGGATGAAATACCACCCAAGACACCGCCAGCGTTGTTACCTATGAAACCATCCGGTGTAATTTCATCACCATGTTCGCTGCCTTTGTGTGCAACTGAGCGAAAGCCTGCCCCAATCTCCACTCCCTTGACGGCATTGATACCCATCATGGCGTAGGCAATATCGGCATCGAGCTTGTCAAATAGCGGCTCACCCCATCCGGCTGGAACATGCTGCGCGGTCACATCTATGCGCGCACCGCAGGAATCGCCTGCTTTGCGCAAGGCATCCATGTAGGCCTCAAGTTCGGGAATGATATCGGCATTGGCAGCAAAAAAAGGATTCTCGCGCACGTGATCCCATGATTTGAATGGAATGGCTATATCACCTAACTGGCTCATGTGACCACGAAAAGTCGTTCCGTACTGATGCTGCAGCCATTTTTTTGCGATCGCAGCGGCACCTACTACGGGAGCAGTTAAACGTGCAGAAGAACGACCACCGCCGCGCGGATCACGAATGCCGTATTTATGCCAGTAAGTGTAATCCGCATGACCGGGCCGAAAGCGATCAACAATGTTGCCGTAATCTTGGCTACGCTGATCTTCATTGCGGATGAGTAGCGCGATGGGAGTGCCGGTCGTCTTGCCCTCATACACGCCGGAGAGTATCTCGACCGTATCGGATTCCTTACGCTGAGTAACATGGCGCGAGGTACCTGGTTTGCGACGATCAAGCTCAGGCTGTATGTCGGCTTCAGAAAGCGCCAAGCCCGGAGGGCATCCATCGACCACGCAACCTATTGCTGGGCCGTGAGATTCTCCAAAAGTGGTAACGCAAAAAAGCTTGCCTATCGTATTGCCGGACATGATGAGATATTAGAGATAGAAATAGCGGAATCAACGTGCGCGAGATTTACACACCTAAACTATAAATCCGCGCCAAAAACATCATTCTACCAGTGGGCGCTTCTTCACCAGGGACAACAGCCAGGAAGCAAAGGCTCGCGCATATTCAGGCTGCTTGATGCAAAGTAGTATCAGCAGCACGGCGTTGACAATGCCAGTGAACCCAAAAATATCTGTCACAGACATACCTAAGCTTAACAACAGCATGGCCATGAGCGCAGCTGTCACCATGAATACAGCATTCAAGATATTCATGCCTCCGATGATGCGTGACAAATGCGATCGCTCGCCGCGCGTCTGAATTAATGCGAAAAGAGGAACTACATACAAGCCGCCAAACAAACCTATGAGCAAGCAATCGACAAATATTCTGAAATGCTCGCCCAGCATTAACTCGGCAGCACTAAGTGAGGCGGGCATAGTCTGACTACCTGCAACATATAAATCGATACTAAACACAGATAGCCCGATAGCACCGAGTGGAACCAGACCTAATTGAACAACGCGTGCAGACAAGCGCTCACACATGAGTGAACCTGCACCTATACCCAACGAAAATGCAGTGAGCAGCAAAGCAAAGATTTCTGGCTCTCCGTGTAATACATCACGAGCGAACACCGGGAACTGCGCTAGTAACATTGCGCCAAAAAACCAAAACCACGAATTAGCCAGCATGGCGATAAACACATCGCTGCGACTGGCAGCGAATTTGAGATTACTGACCATCTCTGGAAAAGGGTTGCGACTGATGACGAGCTCAGGATCTGGCGCAGGTGTGTAAGGTACCAGTAGCGTAAACAGCAGCCCTACTATGGCCACGATAACGGTAGCCCAAATAATGACCTGCAAACCAATGGGACCCCAGCTGACCAATGATGCCCCTATGAGCTGCCCAGTGAGTATGCCCACAAAGGTGCCCATTTGAACCATGCCATTACCACCCACTAATTCGCTCACTTCAAGGTGCTGAGGAAGATAAGAATGTTTAACAGGACCGAACAACGCCGAGTGCAAACCCATACCGACGACAGCGATAATCAGTATCCACAGTGTGTGGGTGTACCAGCCCACTGCGGCTATGAGCATAATGGCTATCTCTATCACCTTAACGATACGCATTAAGCGTGACTTGTCGATTTTATCCGCCAACTGACCAGCAGTAGCTGAAGCAAGTACAAAAGGCAGAATAAATAAACCAGCAATTAAATTATTGAGTAAGCCGACATTCATCGATGTCCAGGAGGCCGCGTCAAAGGTGATCACGGTCACCAAGGCTGTCTTGAACAAATTATCGTTAAACGCACCCAAAAACTGAGCACCAAAAAACGGTCCAAACCGGACCTGAAACAGCAACGAGAACTGCCCTGATCTCACTCTGAGCTATCCTTATTCTTCCGATTCGGATGGCCAGTCACGGATATAGGCTTTGAGCATTTTATTTTCAAAATTTTGTTCTTCAAAAAGTGCTTTGGCAACATCATAAAACGACATCACACCCATCAGTACCGAACCATCAAGTACCGGGACATAACGTGCATGATGTTGGAGCATCATACGACGTATGTCATTGATCTCTGTATCTGGAGAAATAGTTAACATGTCGCGATCCATGTAGTCTCCGACAGTGCCTGCGATAACTCCCCGACTTTGATGCGCGGCTTTCATCACTTCCCGAAAGCTCAGCATACCAACTAAGGCGCCGCTTTTCATTACCACGAGTGAACCAATATCCTTCTCTGCCAGCGTATCTATAGCCTCCAGCAAAGGAGTTTCCGGAGAGACCGTAAACAGAATATTGCCCTTAACCTTAAGAATTTCGGAAACTTTCATCGATGCCCCCAAGACCATTTTTATGTGATGACTTTAGCCCAGGCTTACCAAAAAAGCCAGAGTTCTCAAGTCCTGATGGGATACCACGGGTCAGTCCGCCTATAATTCTTTTTTCATTGAGTCGACAACCAGTTTTATGACCTTGCCGACATGCCAGAGGCCGCGCAGCTATGCGGGCCCTCGCTGGCACAACCTCCTGAGACTATTGCTATGAGCGAACCACGATATCCGGGCTTTGATACCTTATCACTGCACGCGGGCAGCACGCCTGATCCAACCACGGGTGCGCGAGCAACACCTATCTATTTATCCACATCATTTGTTTTTCGCGATTCAGATCATGCGGCCTCGCTGTTTAATATGGAGCGCTCGGGGCATGTGTATTCGCGAATTTCTAATCCGACGAATGCCGTTTTAGAAGAACGCATCGCCGCACTCGAAGGTGGTGTTGCTGGTATAGCTGTCGCTAGTGGACAAGCAGCCTTGCATCTTGGTTTAGCCACGATTGCAGGCGCCGGCTCGCACGTACTCGCGTCGCGTGCACTGTATGGCGGATCGCAAAATCTGCTCGGCTACACGATGAAACGGTTTGGCATAGAAACGACCTTTATTGATCCGCGCGATATGAATGCATGGCGTGACAATATCCGCCCAAATACCAAGGTCTTATTTGCAGAAACCCTAGGCAACCCTGGGCTGGATGTATTGGATATCGATGCGGTGGCTCACATCGCTCATGATCATCATCTACCGCTCATGGTGGATTCCACCTTTACTACACCCTATTTGCTTAAACCTTTAGATCATGGTGCAGATCTGATCTATCACTCGGCGACTAAATTTTTGTGTGGGCATGGCACGGCAGTAGGTGGTTTACTGGTTGATGGCGGCACCTTCGATTGGCAAGAGGCGTATGAAAAAACGGGACGCTTTGCTGAGTTATGCGAACCATACGAAGGTTTTCACGGTATGGTTTTTACCGAAGAATCCACCGTTGGTGCATTTTCATTGCGAGCCCGCCGCGAAGGTCTGCGAGATTTTGGTGCTGTCATGAGTCCGCATAATGCATTCGCTATTTTGCAAGGTATAGAAACATTAAGTTTGCGTATGGATCGTCATGTGGCCAATGCACGCAAGATCGTTGAATTTCTTGCCTCGCACCCAGCGATTGCTTCTGTTTCGTATCCCGAATTGCCAGAACATCCAGATTATGAATTGGCCAAACGTCTTTTACCCAAAGGTTGTGGTGCGGTGTTTTCATTTGCTCTAAAAGGCGATCGTGCGGCTGGTCGACGTTTCGTAGAAGCGTTATCAGTATTCTCGCATTTGGCGAATGTGGGCGATGCGAAGTCCCTCGTAATTCACCCGGCATCCACCACGCACTTCCGTGTACCGGACGATCAACTGGCTGCCTCGGGTATTACTGAAGGCACGATGCGTTTATCTATAGGACTTGAAGATGTGGATGATTTGATTGACGACCTAAAACGTGGCTTGAAAGCTGCTCAGAAAGGGACTTAATCATGTTCATCAATCTACAACCCTATGCAGCGTATGCCTATACCGGTGGCAAACCGTTCAATGCGCAATTACCCACGGCTGTATTTATACATGGCGCGCAAAATGATCACTCAGTATGGGCACTACAAACACGCTATTTTGCACATCACGGCTACTCTGTATTAGCGGTTGATTTACCCGGCCATGGCCGCAGTAAAGGCCTGCCATTAAGTACGGTAGATGCAATGGCCGACTGGCTAAGCACGCTACTCGTCAGTGCCGGTGTACAGCGCGCAGTTTTGATAGGGCACAGCATGGGTTCATTAATTGCGCTTGAAACAGCGAATCGGTCCAAATCACTGGTTGCTGGTGTCGCACTCGTAGGTACGGCTTATCCTATGAAGGTATCGCCTTTGCTGCTAGAAGCATCAGAGCATAGAGAACAAAGTGCGATTGATATGGTGAATATTTGGTCGCACTCCGGCATTGCGCAAAAACCATCAGCACCTGGCCCCGGCTTTTATGTGCCTAGTGGAAGCCGCCGCTTAATGCAACACATAGCGAAAAAAAATACTGCCAAAGTTTTCTTCACTGATTTTTCAGCTTGTAATGCGTATGCCAACGGTGAAGCGGCGGCTAAAGCTTTACATTGCCCTGCCCTGTTTTTACTAGGGCGTAATGACATGATGACGCCACCGAAGGCAGTCGCAACGCTTATAGCTGCGCTGCCACAGTCTCAGCGTGTGGTGTTGGATGCCAGTGGGCATGCCTTAATGGCTGAACAACCGGATCAGGTGCTCGATACGTTGTTTGAATTTGCCAATGGCTCGCTGAAATAATTTTTCAGCGTCGTGGCTAACTCACGTTCCACGGCTTGTTCTACTTTGACTGACAAGGGTGACTGAGCAGTAGGCACAAACGCAAATAATTGATATACGTCGGACACCGTCAATTTCTCTGGGTTGGCGAGTAACACCCAGCGATCTTGTTTGCGATGTTTTCTGCTTAATCGCCAGCTTTTAGTCATTTCAGATTTAACGCGGCCTACCCATCCCACATCTAGCATGCGCTGCAACAAACGTTCGGATTCTTCAAATCCCAAACGGGTAAATTCTCGCAGGCGTAAAGCATCCACATCGGCAGTACCATTGCGTGCCTCAACCATGACTTTCAATACATTCATCGCATCAAGAAATTCGCTGCCCGGTGCAGGCCTATGCCACCAGCGCTCATATTTAACTACCGGTAATGCTGCAGCAATGACTGCACCTGCTAAGGTAATCATCCAAAATAAATATACCCAGATCAAAAAAATAGGCACGGCTGCCAATGCACCGTACACCACCTTGTAGTTAGAGCTAGGCCCCTGCACGATAAAAAATGTAAATAGTCTGCGCGTAATCTCAAAGGCAATGGCTGCCACTGCACCGCCTATGGCGGCATCGCGCCAATCTACAACACGATTGGGCACGGTCAAATACAGTAATGAAAATGCGAGCGTGGATAAACTGACCGATACGATGATCAACAACAGTGTTCTTAGAAATGGAGCTTCTCTGCCCAACAAACCTGTCAGCGGAGAAAGTTCACTAGCAAACGACAGCGACGCACCCAACAATAATGGCCCTAAAGTCATGATGGACCAATAGATGATCATGCGCTGAAGAAAAGGGCGCGGCGTATTAACACGCCAGATTTGATTAAGTGTGCGATCAACGGTCCCGAACATCATGATAGCCGTCACGATCAATACTATCGCTCCCACGACTGACAGGCGGCTGGCCTTGGCCGCAAACTGACTCAGGTAATCGAGAATCGTATTGGCTATGCCCTTGGGCATGAGAATTTGTACAAAATAGGCTTCGAGCGACTCACGAAAAGTCGTAAACAACGGGAAGGTGGTAAAAATAGCGAACGCAATGGTCAGCACAGGCACAAGCGCTAATGCCGTTGTGAACGTCAAACTGGCGGCAACCTCGGGCAAACGCTCTTCCTTCAATCGTCGGAGAGCAAAGCGCATGAGATCGCGCAATTGCACGCGCGACCAGTCGCCAGAGGGATGCGTAGGATAAGGGCTCATGCAATAACCACACTATTAAAGCACCCTATAATAGCAATCATGACGACATCACTGCTACCTATACTGGTTTTGTATTACTCACGCCATGGATCAACGCGCAAACTTGCCGAATTAATTGCACAAGGCATAGAAAGCGTTTCAGGATGCGAAGCGCGACTTCGTACCGTACCCGCCGTAACGGCCGTTACCCAGGCTATAGAGCCCGCGGTACCTTCCTCGGGTTCTCCTTATGTTGAATTAAGCGACCTCGAAGAATGTGCTGGCCTCGCCATAGGCTCACCCACACGCTTTGGCAACATGGCGGCGCCGATGAAATACTTCTTGGATGGCACCAGCGCACAGTGGCTCTCGGGTGCGCTCGCCGGCAAACCTGCTTGTGTATT
>CAYUDI010000020.1:0-8496 GCA_964443585.1 uncultured Bifidobacterium sp. | reverse complement strand
GAATCTACCCTGCTTTCCATGATGATCCCTCTGCTACATCACGGCATGCTGATGGTGGGTTTGCCCTATTCTGAACCTGCACTCATGACGACTGCCAGCGGGGGTGCGCCCTACGGTGCAACCCACTGGGCTGGCGCAAACGGCAAACAAGAAATGACAGAAGATACCCGCACACTAGCGATCGCCTTAGGCAAACGTCTTGCCACGACCGCACTTAAACTGCATACCCCATGATAGAACTCTCTCCTACACAGCAACGACTGCATCAACTTTCATCAGTAAGTTTGGTGCTGTTAATTGTGCTGTGCATTTTATGGGAGCTGGTGCTCGCTCCGCTGCGCCCGGGTGGCTCGTGGATGGTGATTAAGGTCATACCCTTATTTGCTCCACTGGCAGGTACACTGAAAAAAAATGTTTATACCCTTCAGTGGGCATCGATGCTGATACTGCTGTATTTCACCGAAGGTGTGGTGCGCGCATGGAGTGATCATGGTGCATCGCAATTACTGGCTGGCTTAGAAATTCTATTCTCAACATCCTATTTTTTCTGCTCTATCTTTTTTCTGCGTCCCTACAAACAGGCTGCAAAACATTTAGCAAGCGAAGTTATACGCAAAGCGGCTAATCCCGATGCGCCCTGAATTTCTCACTCTCTGTCGTGACATCGTCGGTCCGCACTATGTAATCACCGGCGCAGAGATGGATGGGTTTCTCACTGATTGGCGCAAACGCCATACTGGCCGTGCACGCGCCGTCATCAAACCAGGTAATACTGAAGAAGTATCTAAGCTAGTAAAGCTGTGTGTAGAGCATCGCGTTCCTATCGTTCCACAAGGAGGCAACACCGGTTTGGTTTTAGGTAGCGTGCCCGATCACACGGGTCATGCGATAGTTCTTTCACTTGTGCGTATGAATCGTGTGCGATCGATTGATCTGCTCAATGACACACTGACGGTTGAAGCTGGCTGCCCGCTGCAACAGATACAAACTATTGCGCATGAGCAGGGGCGTTTGTTTCCCCTTAGCCTGGCCTCTGAGGGTAGCTGTACCATAGGCGGAAATCTTTCTACTAATGCCGGAGGTACCGCCGTACTTCGTTACGGCAGCATGCGCGATCTCACTCTAGGTCTGGAAGTAGTGACTGCAACGGGAGACATCTGGAACGGCTTGCGCGGTTTGCGCAAAGATAATACGGGCTATGATTTGCGCAACTTATTCATAGGCGCTGAAGGCACGCTGGGTATTATTACTGCGGCAGTTCTTAAACTGTATGCACAACCTGCGGTAAAACTTACCGCCTTGTTTGCGCTAACCAGTCCGAAAGATGCGCTTGATCTGTTGGCGCTGGCGCGTCAACGTTGCGATGCCAGCCTGACTGGCTTTGAGCTGATGTCAGATTTTTGTTTGCAGCTGGTCGAAAAACATTTTCCTGAATTATCTCTGCCGTTTTCTGAGCGTCACCCTCACTATGTATTGATAGAAATCTCTAACAGTGAATCTGAATCCCATGCCATGAATCAGCTCGAAAACATCGCGGCTGCGTCTTTGGAAAAAGCATGGGTTAATGATGTTGTTATTGCTAGTTCGATTGCACAATCACATAAGCTTTGGGCCATGCGTGAACACATCTCTATGGCGCAGGCTTCCGAAGGTCAAAATATCAAGCACGATATTTCACTACCTGTGTCATGTATTGCTGATTTTATGGTCGAAACTGACGCCATGCTTATGCGTGATTTTCCTGGCTGCCGTATGGTGACCTTTGGGCACTTAGGCGATGGTAATTTGCATTACAACGTCACAGCACCCGTCGGAGAAAATGTCGAAACTTTTCTGCAACAGCAGCAGGCAATTAATCTGCAAGTGCATGACAATGTGCACAAGTATGCGGGATCCATCTCTGCTGAACATGGGCTAGGTGCTCTCAAACGAGATGAAATCAAGCGCTACAAATCCGAGACAGAGCTGGCCATGATGGCCGCCATCAAGCAGGCGCTAGACCCGCTTAACCTGATGAATCCGGGCAAAGTAATTTAAGGCTGATAGTTTGCTGGTCTTGCGCCCGACTTTGTTTTTTTCGGAGCTGACCATGAAAAATTTAATCAAACACTCCTCTAAGAAAATCGCGCGTATTTTTTTATTGATCTGTCTATGCGCTCCGCTCTGTGCCCACGCCGTCTACAAATGCGCAGGCCAAGGAGCCACTATTTACACGGATACGCCATGTGAAGGAACGCAGCTGGAATTGCCGTCAGCTAGCCTTAACAAATCTCACGATACCAAGCAGGAGCGAGCTTTAGCCAATGACAGATCTGAAATCTCTCGGCTACAAAAGATACGTGAACAGCGTGAGCGACAGGATCAGCAAATTCGTGATTTATCGAATCGAGGTGCGGCAGCGAGAGAACACAAATGCAAAACGTTATCGCTGCAATTGCGCTGGCGCGAGGAAGATTTGCGAGATGCGCCACTACAGTCACAGCATAAAGCCCGAACACGCGTTAGGCGCGCGGCAGAGAAATATGCCATGGAATGTCAATGAAGCGGTTGTCCTTGTACTGTTGACCTTGCGGCCATCAACAAAGGCTTGCTAACTGCTTATTTAAGAACAAAGCTGACCACCAAAGCGACAACAAAAAAAGAAAAAATCGTCAAACGGATTTCAATATCAACCGGTAGCATGATTCCCTGGCTCCATTTAGGTATGAATCAATGGGTAGCAAAACTACCTAACCCTTATGGGGGATATCGACGAACCGGACAATAACTTGAATGGCGCATTAGGCACCGGGGCCGTTTATCCATGCCGCGGCGCTTGCTTTACCCTAAGTTACGGGCATTTTTTACATCAAGCGTATTAAGGGGCAGCTGCCCCTGCCTCTGCATCCGGGCTTTCCTTACGCTTAGAGAGTTTTTCAACCACCTTGGTATAACCTGCACCCAGATAAACAAAAGAAAACATGGGCAAGGTGATGACGCAGACTATCACTACAAAAATGGCGGCGAGAACAGCGAAAATCAGCCTTAATCCAGCGGCCACATCCAGTGTCCCCAAAGGTTTATTAATGACGCTCATGCTGTTTTTCACATACGCGATAAAGCCAAATGCATCCGCCTGATCGTAGGCAAATATCAGCCAGCCCACGAACAGCAATAAGATAATCAACCACCCCACGATCAAAGCAGAGACTATCGATAACTTTTTGAAAACGCCCAACAAGGTTTCCACTACCAGCTCCTCACGCTCGCGCTAACTATCCGCCAATGACACCGTGCATTTCACCTAGAAATTACTCTTCGCTCACCAACCGTAAAGGATTCGAACTTTACTTGCAGACCTTTAAACAATAATGCGCAAAACCAGTTTTTTTGGCACAATATAAACTTACTAAAAAGTTAATTATCGATAGTTATTTCACCCAAATTCAAATTTTTAAAAAAATAATTTTTTATACTTGATAATTTATTTTGAAGATACGCGCCCAGCGAATCTTTGGCCGCTGTGCTGGCTTGCGACAAATTGACGCAATAAATCAGCTAGATTCGGTTTTCAAGAAAACTAAATTTTGAGTGCGCTCAGTTAGCATGAGCAAAGCAAATGCAGGTACGTTTTCTGTTAACGCTATTATTCTAAAAATAAATGCATCAGATCTTAATTGCCAATGAAAATTAAATAATCGGCTATTGAGAGGTTTAACGAATGAGATTTACTCTTTTTCAGCTTCGCTCACAGCAGGCCTTGGTACTGGTTTAAATCCAGGTCCAAAGTTGTGATACATGTGATCAAATAAATCGCGCACCATTTTTGTATTCAAAGAATATTCCTTTTCACTACCAACGGATTTGGCTTCAACCAATTCCGCTGCTACTAAAGCCTCGAGTTGCTTGTGAATGGCAGTTACACCCAATTCGGTAGCGCCAGCAATAGCGTGTATATCCAGGGCCGCTGGACTAACATCCATTAATGCATTAATTATTTGAACTCGCTCTTCTATAGAAAGCGAGCCCAGCCGCCTTGCAATTTCCCTAGCATCCATAAATAAACAATACCCTCTTTTTTAATAAATTATTGGCTACACAAAACATACGCATACTTAATTTTTCAACGGAAGAAAAATAGCGCATAAAAAAAATCAAATGAACAAAGCACTAGATCAATTAGTTACAGATGATATTTTTTTATGCTGATCATTACCTGATCGATAAGGTAACAAGCCTACCCACTAAAGAGGACACGAAACGGATAGATTAATCAGGTTTATTTTGATCCGCAGATACTTTTACATTTGCAGGTCGCGCCACATCGGCTGGTGCCGCAGCCATTAGAAACGCAGGGATACATACGTCCAATGCGGGTAGATCGACAGTACTGTAACTACCGGAAGCAGAATCGAGAGAGACATTAATTTTTTTTGCATACAGCTTGGTCAAGCGCTCAAGTTCTAATTTACCACCCACAAAATAAGGTCCATCGTCGGCTTCAAGCGCGACCACTTGCTTAGGCGGCATGCCTGTCATGCGCGCAATATCCTGAACCGTTAGTCCGAGCAACTCACGCCTTCGTTTAAGTATGTCTCCAAGCATTATTTGTTTTTACAGATATTCATACCCAAATAGACTTTTGCACAATTCTAGGGCATTGTCCATATAGCTAATAGGTTAATCAAGGAAATTTGAGGTATGTTGACGATGCTTTTTCGATAATATTCTGATCTTCTTCAATAACTGTTTCTAAAATAATTAAAATGATCTGGCTGGCCGGAGTTTTAATATTTCTGCCCACCACATTAAAAATTGTACGGTTAGTCGAACACTCGTCAAATAATGAAATTAGCGGAATCAGGATTTTTTTCAGGATTTCAACTCGGCGTACTGCTGGAAAATGCTCGGCAAATCAAGGGCTGGACTGCCACTGACGCAGCTGTCCGAATTGGTGTTGGTGAAAAACACATCAAATCCATAGAAACAGGTGATTACAGAGAATTTGGAAATGAGGTTGAAATACTAAAAATTAAATTGCGTATCTACGCCAAAAAATTAGACATGAACAATGACACTATCTATTCGCTCATCGATGCCACGTTAGCTGAATTAGAAAATCCATAAACACTTTCTTTGTTTATGAATTGAAAGCTAAACTCGCCAATTGGATCAGTGCTTTTTGACATCCGCCTTTTTGTCAAAACATACTTTTAAAAGTAATTCTTCGTTAATAGATGCAGGATCTGGATAAATCCATGGCCCCGGCACCTTCTCTTGAGATATGACAGCCCCCTGCCCTCCTTTGTCCGCATAAGCCCATCGCTGGGCAACTCTTAGCTTACCCTTTAAGCAGTCGACTTCATACAACCGCTTGACCGACGCGCTGCTTTCTATCGGCTTAGATAAATCAACCAAGCTCCACACCTGGGAGATCACTCCCTTCTTTGCAATAGCGGAATCTAAATAATACGTATCGCCACGCGGACTTTTTGTTATTAATTCCCAAGCACCGTAGGCATGACTGGCATACAAAAAAAGTAAAAAAATACATATTAATTGCATACTAGCGTCATAAGATTTGTGACCTAATTTCAGTATCGAGCTTAGTTTATTCATACCTATATTATTTTCTGTGCTTTGTTTATCAAAATCAACGCCGAAATATCACAACATAAAGCTAAATAGTTTAAGCTGGTCTCTGAATTCATATGATAGTGCTTGCTAAAATGATTATTCACACACCGACCAATGCCAGCGCTACTCTCACCCCGTCGCTGGGGGTACAAATTCCGACGCCTAAGGTAATTACCCCATCACCAAGGCGATCACCGGAGCCCATACCGGTAGGACCCATACCGCCTAATGCTGCGGAAAAAATGACGCAAGCATTTCAAAATGTAGTGGATGAACTCAACCAACAAATGAAATCTACTAATCGAAATCTACAGTTCGAAATGGATAGAACGATTAACACACCTATCGTTGCAGTCACTGACAAAAACACTGGCGAATTGGTGCGCCAAATCCCTGCTGAGGCTATTTTAAGGGTTGCTCACTCTATAGAAAATCTTAAAGGGGTGCTGTACAGCGACCAGGCTTAACCCACAGCTGCTGCCTTACGTTTTAAATGCTCAAGCACCCACACTACATCACTATCGCTAGGAAAAATCGGGTAGTGGACTGCCTCAATAACACCATCCTGAATAATCAAAGTTAAGCGTTTGTACAGAGTCATTCCTGCGGTCTGAAACACGGGGAGTTTTAACAATTGATTTAAGTGAAGCTCGGCATCACTCAATACCGCAAATGGTAAATGTAATCTGTCGGCCATTTCGCGCTGATATTCGCTTTCCTGGGAACTCAAACCATAAACTAATGCGCCTAAAGCATGCAGTTCTTGATAATGATCGCGATAGGAACAACTCTGGGGGGTACATCCTCTGGCTCCGGGTAGTTGATCCCAACCATCGGGTAATGGAATTCCTGGTACACCCGTCATGGGATAACAATAAATAACCACTGTGCCTGGCAAATTTTTGAGGCTAACCCTACCGCCACGCGTCGAGGCTAGGTCTAACTCCGGTAGCAGCTTGCCGGGCAAATGGCCTGCCGCTCCGTCATCCAACGGCACAGGTAAATTATCGGGAAGCTGGTTGTAACTTGAGGCTGACATCAAAAGGGCCTTAAAGCGTAGTCAAATAAGAGAAATACTGAAGATAGTTTTAAAGAAAAATTGTCTAATAGATAATATGATTTAATAGCTTACTACATTAACTTATTTCTATCTTGAATTTAAATTGAAACTTGATATACCCTTGGTGGAGTAGTTCAAAACAAATAGCGCCTGGAAAAATTCGCTTGAAACCAAATTAACTAACCTGAGAGCATACTCAGACACAGCAGTAGCTGATCTAGCATAGAGAAGAGAAATTATTATGGCGCAGATCTTGTTGCAACAGTACTTAGGCACACCGGAGTTTGACGACTTTTTAGACAAGTTCTATGACGGGGTTACGCAAAATGATCTGGTAAAGCATTTTTTTCTGATCGCAAAAAAACCTGCTGTCATTCAGGATTTAAACAGGTATTGGCCGTATTTATTACCAAAATCTACCCTGGAGTACAGAAAACCAGCCACTCCCACCTCCTCGTATGATATTCAACTCCCCGAACGCCAGTTCAGTGAAATTGTTGTCTTAATGACCAAGCTTTTTCGTGAGTTGAAATTCAGCTCTGAACATGCACCCCAGCTAATCCATGAAATTCTTGAACTCGCAGAGGAAACCCGGAGCCAAACTGCAGACACGGCACAGTCCTCTCTCGAAGGAAAAGATGTAGATCCTGAAATTATTCACCTTGTCTTAAGACGCAACAAAATACAGTCGGAGGTCATGCCATCGAAGGCGATTAAAACTGTTAAAGGTCTCGAATATGAAACGTGGATACGATTAGACTATGAGGAAAAAGTTGTACGCATATCTGGAAAAATATTTATAAAAGACGAAGCATTTGATGATCAACTGACTGAAATAATTGAAAAGCAAGCTGACAAAGATAGTATTGTCAGATTAAGATTAGTTCGCGATGCAGGCCCTCAGCATCTTTTAGCAAATTATTCACTTCCATTTCAAAATGGTATACCCATCCGACTTTTTATCCGCTGTTTACAGCGTTTTGGTCTAGATTTAGCTGCTGTATACAGTTTTGATAAAGAATCAATTTTGAAGAAAAAGACGTGATTGAAAACCTCACGATTTTAAAAAAGGTTAATTTACCTAACTATTTTTTTAATCATCATCGCAAAAAAATTTATCTGGAATGCGCGCAAGCTTATCGCTACTAGCAGCGCCTCTGGATTTTGAGTGAGTCTATAAGTAGCTCAAATTAAGCTACAAATTTTTTAGTAACTATTTTTTTAGACTGCTCAGATATGCCTACCCTTTACGATAAGTACGGCGGAATGCCCACCATGAAAACACTGGTGCGGGAATTCTACAAAGACGCGCGTGTTAGCCCAAAAGTAGGTCACTTTTTTTCCAAGTTGGATATGGAAAAATTGATTGATCACCAAGTGCAGTTTTTATCATTTGTCCTTGGCAAGCCTGTGCGTGATTATAAGATCCATGAACTAGCAAAGGCCCATCATCCGCTGGACATTAGCGACTCTGATTTTGATGAAATTGGTCGCCTGCTGGTAAAAACATTGAGCAAAGCTGGTGTCGCTCTAGAAGATATTAAGTTGATCATGGGGGTGGTGCGTGAAATACGCGACGAAATAGTAAACCGCAGCAAGCCATCCGCAGCTACGCCAAAACCTATGGTGGCAACACCATCAATGGTTAAGCAATCTTCACCCCGAACGGTCTCTGCAGAAATAAAACAACCATCTGCTGTTGTATCAAAAAATACAACGCCCCCGAAAGCCACCGATACAGCTGCCAAGCCTAATTCTTCGGCACCTGATCCATCTGCCGCACCGCCCACACCCGATCCAGCTGCCACACCTGCACCAGC
>CAYUDI010000019.1:15533-20642 GCA_964443585.1 uncultured Bifidobacterium sp. | reverse complement strand
AAAGACGATTACACGATTGCGATCGTGACTCACAACATGCAACAAGCCGCTCGCTGTTCTGATTACACAGCCTATATGTATCTAGGCGAATTAGTCGAGTTCGGCGAAACAGATAAAATCTTCCTGAACCCAAGTAAAAAAGAAACTCAGGATTACATCACCGGACGTTTCGGCTAACCTTTAATGATTTTAATGCTGGCGTAACAGGAGACAGGCATGGGTACCGAACACTCGTCAAAACAGTATGAGTTAGATCTGGAAGCAATACGCTCGCGCGTCCTGCAAATGGGTGGCATGGTCGAAAAACAATTTTTCGATGCGATGAACTCATTTCGTACGCTTAATGTGCACGAAGCTGAGCGTGTCATTGCAGCGGATGTCGAAGTCAATCAGATGGAAGTCGCGTTAGATGATGCGTGTAGTCATTTGATCGTTAAGCGTCAGCCGGCGGCAAATGATCTCAGAACCGTCATGGCAACGATCAAGGTCATTACAGATCTTGAACGCATTGGAGATGAGGCTACCAAGATTGCTCGCGCGGCCCATGCAATTCATCAGCGTGGATTAGTTCCTATTGCCCACGAAGAGATAGTTCGCATCATGGCCGCCTCGGCTGGCAGGCAGTTACATGATGCGCTGGATGCCTTTGCGCGTCTGGATGAAAAACAGGCAACACGTCTGATTGTGGCCGACGAAGAGATCGATCATGAATATCGTGCTGTTATGCGCAACGCGGTTACTTTCATGATGGAAGATCCGCGCACAATTTCAGCAGCGCTTGATACGGTGTGGGTTGCCAAAGCCATAGAACGTATCGGTGACCATTCTAAGAATATCGCCGAGTATGTGATATACATAGTCGAAGGAAAAGACATTCGACATACAGATTATGCAATATTGCAGCACGCCTCCCTGTAACTTTAGGATTTGCCTGCATGGCTAGTCGTTCTTCTCCCATATTGCTGGTCGAAGACGAGTTACCTATAGTTGAACTCATGAGCTTTGCTCTGAGATCCGCCGGTTGGGAAGTCGACTCAGTTCACAATACCGCCGAGGCATGGCAGTATCTTCAGCACAAACGTCCGCAAGTCATACTGCTAGACTGGATGCTTCCCGATCAATCGGGACTACGACTTTTGTCCAGAATCCGCGCCGATCGAAATTTCAGCACCCTTCCAGTCATCATGGTGACTGCCAAGGGTATGGAAGAAGACAAAATCGCAGGCCTAGACCAGGGAGCTGACGATTACATCACTAAACCGTTTTCGCCTCGTGAATTGGTCGCTCGTATCAAAGCATTGATTCGTCGCAAAGCACCTGAGCATGCTGAATTAGAGATGAACCTTGGCCCCTTGACGGTTGATCCTGTTAGCTGTCGCGTCAGCGTAGAGGGCGATCAGATCGACATAGGGCACGCAGAATTCAAACTACTCAAATTCTTAATTGCCCACCCAGAGCGAGTCTTCTCTCGCAGTCAGTTACTTGATAAGGTCTGGGGAGATCACGCTGTTCTGGAGGAAAGAACGGTCGATGTCCACGTTTTGCGCCTACGCAAAGCCCTAGGTAAAGCAGATTTCCTCGTTAAGACGGTTCGTAGTGTAGGCTACATGCTATCTGAAAAATAATTCCATTTTTGTATGACTTCAAGAACCTTGTTCTGGATTCCAGTCTTTATCAGACTGGTACTGCTGCTGGCTGCTGGTATCGTCGGTTGGGCAATGTGGGATTTCACCCGAGGGCTATTGATTGCCTTTTGTATTTTGTTGGTCTTGGTTTTCGTTCAACTGCGCTACATGTTTCATCTATCGCTCTGGCTAGACAGGCCAGAGGAAGTCAAGCTCAAAGACGGCTGGGGATCCTGGACCGATATCTTCGCTAAACTTTATCGGTTACGCCGAGACGATCAAAAAAGTCGCGCAGAACTTGCAGAGTGGTTGTCACGTTTTCGTCAAGCCATGAGCCAGCTGCCTGATGGTGTTGTCATCATGGATGACGTACTGTTTCTGGAGTGGTGTAATCCCGTCGCAGAGCAACAGTTGGGATTAAGTTTGGCATCTGACAAAGGTATGCGAGTCACGAATCTGATACGCAGTCCCGAATTCATTGATTACATTATTCTCGCGCGCTACGACGAACCGCTGACGCTCAATATCAATGGTCGAAAATTAGTGGTACGGCTCATCCCCTTCGAAGACAGACGCCAAATTTTAGTCGCACACGATATGACTGAATTTGATCGCTTAGATCAGATGCGACGAGACTTTATTGCCAATGCCTCTCATGAGTTACGAACGCCTCTGACAGTTATCAATGGTTTTTTAGAGATTGCCAATACTGAAGCTAATCTGGATACAGCGACACGCCAGCAGCATTTGAAACTTATGGCGGAGCAGGGTAAGCGCATGCAAAATCTAATCGAAGATATGCTGGTATTAACCCGATTAGAGTCGATTGATTACCCTATGCGTGATGAATTTGTCGACATTCATCATCTACTCGAGGAAGTTTTACTGGAATCTAAAGCCTTATCGGCTAATAAACATAAACTATCGTTAGTTTGTGAGGGCCCAGATATTTTAGGTGGCACAGAAGAGCTGCGTAGTGCCTTCAGTAATTTAGTGTCAAATGCTATACGCTACACACCAGAGGGCGGCGAAATCACGATTTCCTGGCACAAGACTATTCAGGGCCCAGCGTTCTCAGTGAGAGATAACGGTATAGGTATCAAGCAGGAGCATCTGGCTAGATTGACTGAACGTTTTTATCGTGTAGATAAAGGTCGTTCACGTGAGACACAAGGAACAGGATTGGGCTTAGCGATTGTTAAGCATGTCCTTATGCGTCATAACGCACGTTTGATTATCGAATCTGAGTTGGGCAAGGGTAGCGTATTCACGATACAGTTCCCTGAGAATTCAGTGCCAGCTAAGGCTGCTTAATTGTATATTTTTCAGCTTGCTGTTCAATTCAATTTTTATAAGCAGACATGAAAAAAATAATGATATTCGAGAAGGCAAGCGCGACGCTATTTGTCGCAGCGCTTTTGGTATTTTCTCCTGTTGCTGCAGCAAAAAATTTTCGCTTCATAGCCATAGGTGACACTCCCTATGTTTCGTATGACCAGCTTGATCAGCTGGCTACACGCATTAATAAGGAATCAGTCGCTTTTACGGTTCATGTGGGTGATATTAAGTCAGGCAGCACACTTTGTACTGACGAAGTTTTTCAACACGTTTATCGCCAATTCATGTCGTTTGAAAAACCCTTGGTATACACGCCGGGCGATAACGAATGGACGGATTGTCATCGTAAAAATAACGGTAGTTACGACCCCATTGAACGCCTGCAAAAAATCCGATCTGTATTTTTTTCCTCTAATCAAAGCCTGGGTCGGCTTGCCATTCCGCTTGAGCAGCAGTCATCTCAACAAGCATTCCGAGATTTTCCTGAAAATCGTTACTGGTCACAGGAAAACATAAGTTTTGCCACGATTCATATGGTGGGATCAAACAATAACCTTCAGCCCGAGTTGCCCTCATTTAGTGAATTCAAATTACGTAATGAAGCCAATATCGCATGGATGCGTGAGTCATTTAGCAGAGCGCGCGCACAAGGGCACACTGCGATAGTCTTAGCCATGCAAGCGGATACGTTTTACGATGCATCAAAACCGACGGAGTCAGGATTTGTTGATTGGCTAGTGGCATTTCAACAGGAAGTAGCGAACTGGAAAAAACCTGTGCTGTTAATACAAGGCGATAGCCACGTATTTAAAGTAGATTGGCCACTCAAAGGCAAGGGAGCAGGCTTAGATTTAGTTCAGCGACTTGTCGTACCTGGTGCGCAGGTAACAGATGCAGTAGTTATTGATGTGAATCCAGACAGCTCTACGCAGATTTTTAACATCCGATCTTTACTGCGCTAGCAAATTTTAGCTGCTGCTTTTGTACAGCTATGCGATTCAATACACTATTAACAGTATGAGCAGATTTAAAATATAAAAAAAAGCCCGCAATACTTGCGGGCTTTTTTATTACCAAAATGAATTACCAAATGGCTTTTCCATTCGCATCCTTGAAGTTAGCTTTCCAGCTATCTTGAATGAGCTTTACTGTAGCAGCTGGCAAAGGTACGTAGTCAAGTTCTGTAGCCATAGCACTACCGTTTTTGTATGACCAATCAAAAAATTTCAATACTGCGCGGCCAGTGATTCCCTCAGCTTGCGTTTTGTGCATCAGGATGAACGATGCACCAGTGGCGGGCCAGCTATTTTTACCGGTATGGCTGGTCAAAACTACACCCATACCTGGTGTGCCAGCCCAATCAGCCGTAGCGGCTGCTGCTTTAAAGGGTTCATCGTCAGGCAGTACATACTCGCCATCGCGATTTTTTAGCTGTGCGAAAGTGATTTTATTTTTTTTAGCATACGCATACTCAACGTAGCCAAATGAACCTTTAACGCGCTGAATATTGGCTGCAACACCTTCATTGCCTTTGCCACCCACGCCAGTTGGCCATTTAACTGCCGTACCAGCGCCTACTGTATTTTTGAAATCTGCATTAGTCTTTGAGAGAAAATCAGTCCACAAAAAAGTGGTGCCTGAGCCATCTGCACGATGTACTACAGTGATGTTGGTTGCAGGCAGAGTTACGCCGGGATTTAAGCTGGCGATCTCTGGGGCATTCCATTTGGTGATTTTGCCAAGATGTATACCGGCGATGACATCAGCAGTCATCTTTAACTGACCAGGTGCAATGCCGTCCAGATTCAAGACGGGTACTACACCGCCAATAATTGCTGGGAATTGCACCAAGCCTTCTTTGTCTAATTCTTCTTGCTTAAGAGGCATATCGGAAGCACCGAAATCAACCGTCTTAGCTTTAATCTGGCGAATACCGCCGCCTGATCCTATGGATTGGTAATTAAGACCGATACCCGTAGCTGCTTTGTATGCTTCAGCCCATTTTGAGTAAATCGGATATGGAAAAGTCGCACCTGCACCGGTAAGATCGGCCGCCTGTGTCGATACCGCTAATAATAGGCCAGTAAATAGGCCACTAACGTTTTTCAGTAATTGCTTGCTATGCATATTGACTCCTTAAACTCCA
>CAYUDI010000019.1:2133-15523 GCA_964443585.1 uncultured Bifidobacterium sp. | reverse complement strand
CAAAACACTACCAGCGCGCAGTATAAATTCGGTGTGTGTCAGGAATATGACAGCTAATTGTAATTATAATAAGCAATGTCATTAAAATGTCACTGACTGCTCTTAAACTTAGTTGCATGCGTGCTTCCCGAATTGCCAAATCTATTAAATCCCCCAACTCTTTATTGGGTTCGCCATCGCGCGGCCAGACAAAAATTGATATCTTAAATCGTGAGCTTTCCTTGCTTTCATTCAACCGGCGAGTACTAGCTCAAGCTCAGGACCAAACATTGCCTTTGTTAGAGCGGTTGAAATTTTTATGCATAGTCAGCAGTAATTTAGATGAATTTTTCGAGGTACGTATAGCCAGCTTAATGGCATTCGAGCGTGAAAATAGTGTGACTACGGATCCGATAGTGCCTGAGGGCTTTGATTTGGTGGGACCGGCGGCACAGGCACTAGTTCACGAACAGTACACAGTCCTTAATGAGCAAATTCTTCCCGCGCTTGCTAAGCAGGGAATTCACTTGGTTCGGCATATCGACCGTAGTGAAGAGCAGCGTGCATGGGTAAAAGATTACTTTGAACGTGAAGTTAGACCGATACTCACCCCTATCGTACTTGACCCGTCGCATCCATTCCCGCAAATTGTAAATAAAAGTTTAAATTTTATAGTTGAGTTGAACGGTAAAGATGCCTACGGACGAGGCGCGTCGATAGCTGTAATCAAGGCACCGCGTGTACTGCCTCGTATTATTCAATTACCGGAAAAAATTTCAGGCCAAGAGCAAACATTTTGCCTGCTCTCATCGGTCATTCATGCCCATATCACCGATCTTTTTCCTGGTAGAGAGGTCAAAAGCTATTCTCAATTTCGTGTGACGCGCGATAGCGATTTATGGGTCGATGAAGAAGAAGTAAAAAATTTGCGTCAGGCATTGAAAGGGGAGCTTCAGACTCGCCATTTTGGTTTTGCAGTTCGTCTTGAAGTAGCAGAGAACTGTCCAGCTAATCTTTCTGAATTTTTATTAAACCAATTTAATATTGCATCAGAATTTCTGTATCGTGTTAATGGGCCAGTCAACATGGTTAGGCTGAATGAATTAGTTGATTATGCCTCCCGTCCTGAATGGCGTTTTGAGCCTTTTACTCCCAAGCTCTCTGTTGCATTGGTTGATGGCGATTTATTTAATGCAATCGCTAAGCAAGACATTCTTTTGCACCATCCATTCCAATCATTTCAGCCCGTTATAGATTTCATACGCACTGCGGCTTTAGATCCAGATGTGGTTGCTGTAAAGCAGACCATTTATCGTACGGGTATGAATTCAGCATTAATGGAAGCGTTAATTACGGCAGCTCAGAACGGTAAAGAAGTTACTGTGGTGGTGGAATTAATGGCACGCTTCGACGAAGAAGCGAATATTAATTGGGCTGATAGACTAGAGCAGGTGGGAGCACAAGTAGTCTATGGGGTTGTGGGTTTGAAAACGCACGCCAAGATGGCTTTAGTGATACGCCGAGAATCTGGCAAGCTCCGTTTTTATGCACATATGGGAACTGGCAACTACCATCCTACAACAACGAAATTTTATACAGACTTTGGTTTGTTAACGGCTAATCATGCCCTTGCCAAAGATGTGAATGAAGTATTTATCAGCATGACTAGTTTAGCTAAGCCGCGTAAATTGCAGCATTTGTGGATAGCACCGTTTGAATTACAGCGTGAACTAGTTAAAGCTATACGTAATGAAACACGTATTGCCAAAGAAGGTAGAGATGGTCAAATCGTCGCCAAGATGAATGCATTAGTTGACGAATCTATTATTGAAGCACTGTACGAAGCGTCCCAAGCAGGTGTAAAAATCGAACTCATTATTCGAGGAGCATGCGCTCTTCGCCCAGGTGTTGCAGGTCTTTCTGAGACCATACGCGTGCGATCGATTGTGGGAAGATTTCTCGAGCATAGTCGTATTTTTAATTTTCTTAACGATGGTGCTAACGATGTGTATCTCTCCAGCGCAGATTGGATGAATCGTAATCTTTTCAGGCGCATAGAAATTGCTTTCCCAGTGCTAGATCCGCAATTAAAAAAACGCGTTATCCAAGAAGGTTTGCAACCATATCTCAAAGATAATTACAATTCCTGGGAGCTGGATTCAGAAGGTGGGTATCATAGACGCAAGCCTCGTGTAGGCCAAACAGAGTTCAGTGCTCAACAATATCTCATGCAGAACTTAGGTGGTTAATGGACTTAATTCTCTGGCGGCATGCACAAGCAGAAGTCGGTGAACCCGATGAGGGCCGAGAGCTAACCCAACATGGACGCAAGCAAGCATTACGTATGGGTGCCTGGTTGGATCGCACACTACCAAATGGTTGTAAAATTTTGTGTAGTCCGACGTCAAGAACACTACAGACAGTAGAAGCGCTGGGGCGCAAATATAAAATTGTTCCTGAAATTGGCCCAATGGCCAGCGCGGCTGATGTGCTCAACGTCGTTGGTTGGCCAGATGCTAAAACTCCTGTCATGGTAGTGGGTCATCAGCCATGGCTGGGAGAGGTAGCCTCATGGTTATTGACGGGAGAAGAGCAAGACTGGACAGTAAAAAAATCAAGTGCTTGGTGGATATCTCACCGGCAGCGCGACGAGGGCAATGATGTATTTCTTAAAGCGGTATTAAGCCCAGAATTTTTCTTTGATTGATATTTGCTAGATCGGCTTGGTTAGGTATACGACAAATACAGTAGCCAAACACCCAGCGGTGTAAATAACCAGTATTCAACGGGTGCGCCAGCCACCCACTGCTTGTGCCAGTTGGCATGTGTTTTTGTGAAGCGTTTAAATCCAAACGCTGGATTAAGCAAAAACCATAAAAAATCTTCACTCACCCAAAACAACATAATGCTAGCCAGTGCACGCATTTCCGCTTGCCATGAGTAATCACCACTGAAGACAAGTGGGAAATGAAAAAATAAAGCTACCAGCGAAAAGGCCCAGGCATGATAGCCGGTCATGACGCGGCCACCCCAGAATAAATCCAGTAGCCAATGACCTTCTATACGCCAGGTTGGTAAATTTTCTGCCCAGCCAGCGTCACCTTCAATGGCTATTTCTAATTTGGCAAAGAAAAATCCCAACATCAAAATACTGATAAACGTGTAGATCATTGACATCCATTCTGTGTATGTCATGTACGGCCACTAACCAGATTATTCATTACGTGATTAAGTAAGTTGGCAGCCGCATTTGGTTTGCCTAGCCGCTGAGCCTGAGTTTTCATGTGAGTGAGTTTTTCAGGGTTTGCTAATAAAAATCGTAAGCGATAGATAAGTGTTGCTACATCGTCGGCACGCTGTGCAACACCTTCTTGCAAAAGATAACTTGCATTTCGTTCTTCCTGTCCAGGAATCGGATTGATCAGCAGCATAGGTATACCCATGACTAAACATTCTGATGTGCTCAAGCCCCCGGGTTTGGTAATCACTAAATCTGCGCACGCCATGAGCTCGGGAACTTTGTCTGTAAAACCGACCACAACCAGTTGTCCTGGGAAAAACAAAGATAGGTTCTGTAAATGCGCCAGCAGTGACTGGTTTTTCCCAGCCATGACGATGATTTGCAGATGATTCTGCAAATTTAATAAAAGCTTTACCAATTCACAGCTGATACCCAACCCTGCGCCTCCACCCATGATGAGCAGAGTTTTATGTGACGGATTTAAGCCGTATTTAGCAGCATACTCACTACGCTCTGGATGATGTATAAATTCAGGCATGACAGGGATGCCTGTCACCACAATAGTCGCTGGATTAACACCGCTGCTTTCTAAGCGAAAGGCCAGTTCTTCATTAGCGACAAAATATCCAGTAATACCTTCATGTACCCACATCTGGTGAAGATCAAAATCCGTCACCGTCACCCACACTGGGCAGTGAACTCGATTTTCTAAAACTGCAGTTGCCAGTAATTCGGCAGGAAGAAAATGAGTACAAACGATAGCGTCAGGTTCGTAAGCAGTAATTTCCTGGAAAAGTTTTTTTGCTGAGATTTGTTGTAGCATTCGACGGCAACGCTCAGTGATGCTGCCTGTAGGTTCATGATCTGTTTTTCTATACAGCCATCCCCATGCTTCAGGTAATCCCGCTGCAAGTTTGAGATAAAGATCGGTGTATATTTTTCTGAAATATGCAGGAACCAGCTGCATCAGATCACGATGACGAACGCTTAAATCAGTAAAATTATTCTTAGCGTATGCGGTAATGCTCTCTGCCGCGCGCACATGGCCACTACCTGCAGAGACCGACAAAACAAGTATGCGTTTTGTGTCAGACAATGGATAGTCGATACGTAAAGAATTTCCTGTATGACTGCGCAAACGTATGGGTATGACTGGATTTTTTCCAGCAAGCGCCATCATGCCGGTACGCTGCACAGGGATGTATCTTTTTTGGCAAATTGCCTCTGTTCCCAGCGCAACATGATTTCATGCCAGTCAACGAGGCTGAGCTCGCCAACTTCATCTTCTACTAAAGCGGTCAGACTTTCTACCCAGTCGCCATCGTTACAATACAGAATGCCATCGATATCGCGAATTTCAGCTTTGTGTATGTGACCGCATATAACGCCATCCAGATTCTGCTTGCGTGCCTCTGCTGCCAGCGCATCTTCAAAGGACGTGATGTAGCTCACTGCATTTTTAACTTTGAGTTTTAGGTACTGGGATAAGGACCAATACGGTAATCCAACGCGCGCCCGCCAGGTATTCAAAACCTGATTAAATTTTAATATCATCGTGTACAACGAATCACCTACGTAGGCTAGCCATTTAGCGCACGCAATTACGCCATCAAAGCGATCGCCATGCAGCACCAGCATACGTTTTCCATTGGCGGTAACGTGTACATGTTCATCACGAATTTTTATGCCGCCAAAATCCAGACCTATAAATTGTCTGATCATTTCATCATGATTACCTGGCACAAAAATAACTTTAGTCCCTTTTTTTGCTTTTTTCATGACGAGTTGAACAACGTCATTGTGTGTCTGATGCCAGTACCATCGACGTTTTAATTGCCAGCCGTCGACGATATCGCCTACTAAATACAGCTTGTCAGATTCTGTCACTTTAAGAAACTCAAGTAGACGTTTTGCCTGACAGCCGTTGGTTCCCAGGTGAACATCAGAAATCCAGATGGTTCGAAAACGCAGTGGTTTAGGTTTTTTTATGAGGGACTGAGAAATTTTGTCGAAGCGTAAATTGTCTGGCGCGTTCATGCTGTCTCCGCTTCCTTCAGGTAGTGCCGCGCATAGCGACTATCCAAACGTGACAGTGGCAGCATCATGAATAAATCAGCGCTATGAAAATCAGCATCCCAGGCAGGCTCGCCACAAATCCAGGCCCCGCTGCGTATATAACCCTTGATCAGCGGTGGTACCTGCAAGCATTCTGGCAGGGGATCATCATGCAAAGGGTAGGGTATGCGAGGAGAGACGCGGTAGTCAGGTGGGCACAGATAATCAGTGGCTAGTTTGCGGTACAGCGCATTTATCGTGTGCCCGCCATCTGCCAGGCTAACGCTGGCGCATCCAATCAAGTAGTGAGCTTGCTCGCGCTGCATGCACGCAGCAAGTCCCGCCCACAGCATCATGATGACACCGCCGCTGCGATAATTAGGGTGTATGCACGCACGTCCTGCTTCCATAATGCGTGGGCGCAGGTGGTCTAGTCGTGCCAAATCAAATTCTTGTTCAGAGTAGAAGCCTCTAGTCTTAGCCAGAAGGCGAGGGGAGAGTACTCGGTAGGTTCCAACGACTTCGAAGCTGCGTGTATCGCGTACGATGAGGTGGTCGCATACATCATCGAACTCATCACGTTCTACACCTTCGTGATTTTTTAAGGCCTCAAGGCCCATGGCTTCAACAAATACTTTGTAGCGTAGCCGCTGTACTTCGTTAACGTGTTCCTGCGACGTCGCCAGACTCAGGCTGAGTTTTGGAAAACTTGTGCTGGAATCTGCTCCAACGGTCAACATGCGCATCGTTGCCCCTACTTGTTTTAATGGGCCAAGAATAACGATGCAATACTGCAAGCAGATGACAATAAGGTTTCGGTTTTGTTACAAGAAATTATGGTTAGCCAGGTCTGTTTGAGCAGATTGACCAGTTAAATGAGATCAGCACCTATAGGCCCACCATCGTTGCGCGTAATGACTATCGTGCTTGAACGCGGTCTGGCAGAGCCGCCTTCAGGCCAGTGACTAAGATAGGTAGAAGGATCAGCGATAGCAAAATTTTTACCGGTAGTGGTTTCACCCGGATGCTGAATATTGACAAACAATGCACGTCCATCCGGTGTTTCGGCCAAACCGGTAATTTCACAATCTACCGGGCCAACTAAAAAACGCCGCAGGTTATTGTCACCCGGTACAGCGCCTACAAATGTGCTCACAGTGCTTTGTTGTTCGTTGTCTGTATTAACAATAGTCTTGCGTGATCCGTCGCCCACCTTGCCGGGGATGGCTGCAAGCAGCATGCAATTGCTTGCATCGGTGTAGGCATGATCATCCGTCTCCACCCACAGCAAACCACTACGCGCAAACCATAGGCCATCGGGGCTAGAAAAATCATTATCAGCAGTCAGCTCAGATAAGTTGATATTGTCGCGGTCTGCCGTAGCGCGCGCGGCAAATAAAAATACATCCCATTGAAAATGGGTAGCCGATCCTTTGCTGCCTTGTTCGGCCCAGCGAATGATATGGCCGTTGGCGTTACCTTTTTGCGCGACACCTTTTTTCGGGTCGTTATAAAAACGTGGATTCGCTGCATCGACTTTGTCCAAGGCGCGCGAGGGGTTATGAGTCAGTGTCATATACACTTCGCCGTTTTTGGGATTTACGGCACCCCACTCTGGCCTATCCATTTTTGTGGCACCGCGCGCATCAGCAGCTAAACGTGCATTGATGAGCACATCGGCTTGATCATTAAAACTGTAATGGCTGTTATCTCTGTCCAGTCCATAGCGGCCATAGGTTAGTTCTAGCCAGTCACCACTACCATCGGCATTAAATCGTGCAACATAAAGCGTGCCCTCATTCATATACTTGTCGCCAGCGGCAGAGCCGCGTTTGGCATCGGCCGGATCCCATACAGCATTCGAAACGTATTTATAAATATATTCATGGCGTGAATCACAGCCCATGTACCAGACCAGCGGTTGACCTGCGATGACTAGTCCTGGCCATGCACCCTCGTGGGCAAAGCGTCCGAGTGCGGTACGTTTTTTGGGTGTTGAATCAGGATTGAATGGATCAATTTCGACTACCCAGCCATAAGTGTTGGGTGCGTTGCGGTAGTCATCACTGCCATCAGTAGAGCTACCGGAGATGCTGGCATCCCAGCGACCGAAATGATTTTCAGGAGTATCGTTTTGTACAGTCGCCCAGAGTAAATAGCTGCTACCTTTGACGCCATAACGTTTGAGGGAAGTAATTTCACCCGCACTGCGCTTGGCATCATCTGCGGCAAGGCGACGAAAATAAAATGCCCAGTTTTCTTCACACGTAAGGTAGGTACCCCATGGCGTATGACCGTTAGCACAGTTACCCAATGTGCCGCGGGTGCGAGTACCTGTTACCGAATACTTCGTTGTCATCAAAGGGCTGCGTGCTGCAGGGCCGGTGATTTCTATGTCAGTCATGGAGGTGACACGCCGATTAAAACGCGAGTTTTTAACCAGCTCATAACTCTGCCCAACTTTTTTGACTTCAGCAACCGACATGCCAACAGCCAACATCTCTTTCATGACTTCATTGTCACTTAAGCGTTTCTCATCAGCGATAGTTTGTCCGTTGGGATGAAGAAAAGCGGCGGTAACACTTTCATGATTGACGCACAGCAGACCACGGTCAGAGGCCAGAGGACTCCATTGACCATTCTTTCCTAAGCCAAAAAAATGCATCCCGTCGTGATGATCGCCCACTCGCTTAGAAAAGCTGTCTGCGCGATCGCTGCCGTTATTTGAATAAGCAGGTATGCCATGGGCTAAGGGATCACCTGTACTGGAAATAATGCGATACGAATAACCTTGGGCGAGTGTGACTTTATCATCCAATGTTTTGGATACAGCGGCAAAATTTAATTTCAATGAGCCAGTCGCTGCGTGAGTTTCTCCAGTGGGTGTAAATAGAAGACTACCGCCCCCAAAATAAAGTGTCGCAGCTGCGCCGAAGGACCCTTTAAGCATACTGCGGCGTGATAGCCGGTCTGTCAGAATCTGGGTGAATTCAGGATTGTTTGAGTCGTTCTCTGTATCAATCAGTAGTGCTTGGCAGTCTGGTGTAGTCTGGATCATGAATTACTCCGCAGCATAGGGTCAGTGCGTATATAAGCACACAAATTAAGCGATGGTGTATTGATAGCCTTGGCTAGGTGTACTAAACATTCGGATACTTAAACAGCCGAGTCGAACATAGTTACTTAGTATTGACGAACAACCATGGGCCACTCAACTTCTGCCCATGCTGCTTGTTCTTTTTGTAGCCAATGGGCCAGTGTTGGGTGCTTGCGCAGCATGGAAGCTGGAATATCAATTTCAATTTTGTGACGAATTCTTACGCCGACTAATTCTTCACTCAAATCTATGCGCGAATGACTAAATAGTATTCCCAGTCTGAGTGCCAGTATGGCTTTAGCCAAGTCGGGAAGAATGAGGGCGTCGGTAACTTTTTTAAGGTTGCCTTTTTGGGAAAGCACCAAAATACTCAGTGTATGTTGTTCCTGCTTGGTGAAGCCCGGGAGATCAGCATTCACAGTGAGGTAAGCACCATGCTTATGAAAGCCGCTGTGCGATACGGCCATGCCCACTTCGTGTAAGCGTGCGGCCCACGCCAAAAGCCTGTCGTAATGATCAGATTCGGGTTCTAGCTGCACATGCAAAACTTGCGCATTGGCTTTTACTCGCGCACCGCGTGATTCATCGACACCAAATCGACGTCCGAATTCACGCACTGAATCGCGGCGACGGTCTTTGCTGCTGCGGCGTAGATGCAGATCCCAAAGTACACCCATGCGTAAACCCGCCTCAACGGGTTGCATATCGCGCATGCCTAACTCCTGACAAAGGCCTAGCAACACGGGAAGACCCCCAAGCACAACGGCACTACGTTCTGGTTTGATGCCTATGAGTTCAGTTTTGCTCACGCGCCCACAATCAATCAGTAAATCGCGCAGTGCGCGCAGGCTCTTGAGGGATAAACCGCCATCGCCCAGAGCATTGGCTTCTATGAGTTCAGCCAGAGTTCGCATGGTGCCGGAAGAACCATACGATACTGTCCAGAGTCTGGGATGAAATGGCTCCATGCCATCTTCAAAGTAACTGCGGGCATACAAGATAGCATTCGAAAAAGCAGATTCCGAAATGCGGTCATTGCCGAAAAATTCATTGGCTATGTTGACTGTACCCACACTAAAGGATTCAACCGCTTCAACCTTGCTGCCTTGTCCCAGAACGAGTTCGGTGGATCCGCCGCCAATGTCAACAACCAGACGGCGTTCGTCGGCTAGTTCAATTGTGGAGGCAACGCCCAAGTAAATCAGCCGACCCTCTTCCTCACCCGAGATAATTTCAATCGGATAGCCAATTGCTTTTTCTGCAAGCTCGAGGAAAGCATCTTTATTTTTTGCTATGCGTAGGGTGTTGGTTCCTACTACCCGCACAGCCGACAGAGGAACAGAGCGCAATATTTCAGAAAATCGTCCTAAGCATGCCAATGCTGTTTGCATGGCTTGAACGGTAATATTGCCGCGTCTGTCTAGGCCTGCACCTAAACGAACAGGTTCGCGTGCCGTATTGAGAATACGGATCTGCTCACCATCAAAATGGCCGATGTGCATGCGAAAGCTGTTAGAGCCTAAATCAATGGCAGCCAGCATGATCTACAAATTCCAAGAAATTCAAAGGAAACATTTAAGTTTGAGCGGTGATTATGACTGCTTGATTACACATGACTATCATTTTAATCCATTGTTGTTATCCGACACGTAAACATGGTTTGGCACCTTGGCAAATGCAGCAAATTGTATGCATGTCATCAAGTTGAAAAATTCGCTGAGAATAATCTCGTCCATGCCGAATCCAAAACAAGGCTGCAGTTTGCCGGACTTTAGATTTTCTTGTGTTTTTAAATGGAGAACTTCGCAATGAATAGATCTGATAAAAAAATCTTTGCAGCCAAAAGTGTAGTAATTGCTGTTGCAACCTTGTGTGCATCTTTGTCTGCACCCGTATTTGCTGCTGCTGACGATGTGAAATCGTTGATGGATTTACTGTTAAAAAAGGGTGTGATTTCGCAATCTGATTATGACCAGCACATCAAAGCAGCTGAAGAAGCTGCAGAAAATCGTGAATTCAAAGAAAAGCGCATTGACAAAGATGTAGCCAAAGCGAATGAGTTCCTGCTCAAGAATAAGGATGCTGGTCAGGTAATGAAAAATGGCATCGGCATTCAATCTGCTGATGGTGCGAATACGATCCAATTGATGGGTCGCTTGCATATGGATTACCGTAGTTACAGCTCTGGTTTTGCATCCGGTGCTACCGGCGCTAGTGCAGCGGATCAATTGACTGATGCTCTTGATGTCCGACGTGCTCGTCTCGGTGTAAGAGGACAAATCGAAAAAGATTTTAAATATGAAATCCAAGGTACCTACGGTATGGCGGATAACGGCATGTCAGACAGTTCAACTATCGTTGACATTGCCTTCGTTGATTATGCTGCTAATCCTGCTGCGATGTTTCGTGCTGGTAAATTCAAGATGCCATTCAGTCTTGAGCAGTTGACCAGCTCGAATAATATCGATTTTATGGAGCGTAGCTTCGCCAATCAAAACGAAGGCGAATATGTGCCAGGAAAAGAAACAGGTGTGATGTTACATGGCAGTCCAGTAGCGGGCGCTAGTTATGGATTAGCTTTTTCTCGTGGTCGCGCCAATAAGAGTGCACAGTATGATGGTGCGGATTTCATTGGTCGTGGTACTGCCAACGTCGCAAAGTTAATGGGACGCGATGACATCGTTACTCACTTGGGTATTGGTTACAGCAATGGCAAAGTAAAGTCGGCTACATCGTATGCCAGCGCCCGAGATGAAAGTCGTGCTTATTCTGGTTTCTTTAATGGTACTGAGACAGTATCGGCAGGCGCAACGCGCACACGTTCTGATGTGGAATACGCCATTGCTTATGGCCCCTACAAAGCTCAGGGTGAGTTTTTCCAAATTGGTTACTCGGATACCAGCACAGGTTCGAATTCTGTAAAAATGAACTACAACGAGCTGCTGTGGAACATCACTGGCGAATCACACAACTACAATAATGCAAACGGTACTTTTGGCTGGATTAAGCCGAATACCAAGTTTACGTCGAACGGTGGTTTGGGTGCATGGCAGGTTGGTGTTCGTTTGAGCGATTTTGATGGATCTGATTTTACTGCTGCAAGTGGTAAAACAACCAAAGCGACATCATTGACCTACGGTCTTAACTGGTATGTTAATGATAATGTTCGTTTTATGCTGAACTATGTTGAGACCAAATATGACAGTACCGTTTCAGTGAACGGCGCTTCACTTGATAAAATCAAAGCCATCATGTTGCGCAGTCAGATTTCATTCTGATGCAGTAAGTAATCTCCAATCCGTTATGGATGCTTTATACGCCCCCTCGGGGGCGTTTTTTTTGAAGAGTTAAATTTTAAAATCAAATAATATGAAGTCTGACCATCCATCAGAATTTCACAAAGCACAAAGTGGATTTATCTGGGGATACCTTCTCGAGCGAAAATCTCGGTGCTTTACGTCGTGTCTTAGTTCGATTGCAGCGTTTGATAGCGCCAGAGCCTGCGGCGTTGTTTCGGTTGCTACAACGTCCACCCACATGGATACCTGAGGATGATTTGTACGATATCCGCCAATCCAGTGAAAAGTTTTCTGCTGTACTGGTTGATATGGCTTCGCTACAAGAGCGAATCAAATTACTGCAAGAAGAGATCGCTGTCATGATTAGCGAAAAAAGTAGTCGTAGTCTTTTTACACTGACCATCGTCACCGTTTTGGCGCTGCCCATTAATTTGGTGGCAGGTTTGTTTGGAATGAATGTAGGCGGTATACCGTTGGCTGCTAATGATTCTGGATTTTGGGTGATTGTGTGTGTACTAGCGGCGATTACTACTACGGCGATTTGGCTTATTTTGCGACGTCGTAGCAATGCATGATAATGAGTAGGATCTCGATGAAAAACCTATGTCTCTTGGTGATAGATTTTTTATCAGGAATTAGTTGGGTCAAGATTTAAGCCCGTCTCTCTCTGATGCCTGATCACCAAAACGAGTATCGTATTTTTGTATTGCTCGTAACTATAGATGGCCACATAACCAGATTTACCTCTCGAAATCACGAGTTCACGCAAGTAATCGTCGACAGGGCGACCTATGAGAGGATGCCGCTCTAAGAGCATGATAGCTTCTTCAATCAGTTCGATAGTATCAAGCGGTGCTAACGAGTTTGATTCCAGTAAAAAATCTGTCAGCCTGAATTAGTCATCGACTGCTTGCTGAGCATAGATAATTTTTACCAAGATTTAAGCTTGAGCGTAGATTTTTTTTACCTGCAATACGATCACGCAGTGATGCGTGCACGTCCTTTGCATCGTATCCCTTGCCAGATTTAATGGTTTTTTTTCTGGCGGTAGTAGCTTCCGCGATGAAGATACGGCGAAGCTCTGCATTGTGAGCTGCTTGTCGGATTGCTTCCACCATAAATGCATGAGGGCTTATTCCCAATGCAGCGGCAGCTTTTGTCGCTTGTTCCTTGAGGTCGTCGGGTGATTTAAGTGAAGTTGTAGCCATAGAGACCTCGTGACTAATCAGACTGGGTGTTACTTAAAAAGTACCAAAATTAACCTTTTGAAAAATGGCTGTCAATTCGGATCGTGTATTGAGCCTTGGCTAACCAGCATTGAGCAATTAACCTCAGTTTGCGGATACTTATGATTACTTGGATACAATCAACGGGTTCTTTTAAATGTCAGTACATCATGCGCTTACTCTTGGCTGGGCTTTTCGTTCTATTATTACTTTCGGGTTGTACCACGCTGCCGCCTGCGCCCAAATCAACCTCATCCCATTCCCAATCAGAAGAAAGCAGTAAGCCAGCCGAACCCTCCGCTCCCAGCGCATCAGACACGCCCTCTAAGTCCGAGCTGCCTGAGGCTGGTACGCAGTCTGAAGCGCCGGTTGCATCACCAGCGATACCGCCATTACCACCTGCTCAAGGTGCTGTTGCTGCGCCCAAGATATTGAAAATTGGTCTGGCATTAGGAGGAGGTGCTGCGCGTGGTTTCGCTCACATAGGCGTTAT
>CAYUDI010000019.1:0-2123 GCA_964443585.1 uncultured Bifidobacterium sp. | reverse complement strand
GTTAGAAGCCAACGGTATTTTTCCCGACATTATTGTGGGCACCAGCGCAGGAAGTTTAGTCGGGGCACTTTACGCTGCCGGTAACAATGGCATGGCTTTGCAGAAGCTAGCGATGGAGATGGATGAAGCAGCCATCTCCGATTGGTCGGTACCATTCTTTTCAAATTCCACCGGTGTACTCAAAGGCGAGGGCGTACAGCAGTACGTCAATCGCGCAGTTCGTAATCAGACGATAGAAAAGCTACGCCTGCAATTTGGTGCTGTTGCTACTGATTTAAAAACGGGTCAACCCATACTTTTTAGGCGAGGTAATACTGGGGCTGCTGTGCGCGCATCGTCCGCTGTGCCGGGTGTGTTTCAGCCGGTTAGGGTAGGAAATATTGACTATGTGGATGGCGGACTAGTGTCGCCTGTGCCTGTAAGTTTTGCGCGCAAGATGGGTGCTGATTTTGTTATCGCCGTCAATATTTCGGCGCAACCAGATACGCAGCCAGCCTCATCAACGTTTGATGTCTTGTTGCAGACATTTGCAATCATGGGTCAAAGTCTGAATCACTATGAACTTAAACAAGCCGATATCGTGATTCGACCGGAGCTACCGAATATGAAAGGCAATGACTTTAATGGCCGAGTACCAGCCATCATCGCCGGTGAAAAAGCAGCGCAAGCGCTGATAGCCGAGATACGGCAGCGGATTAAATTAAAGCGCGAAAAATTTTAGGGTAGTGCGAGTCGCTACTTGTAGAAGTAACTATTGGATGGTTTAGCGATTGGCGCTGGAATTCTCGCTAGCTTCGATTCGGCGTGCGCCATTAAATCGGGCTTTCCAGTAAGAGAGATCCATGTTGTCTATGCGTACAGCGCCACCCGAGGACGGGGCATGAATAAACTTGTTATCGCCTAAATAAATACCCACATGAGAGAAGGCGCGACGCAGGGTATTAAAGAACACCAAATCGCCCGGTTGCAGGTCTTGCTTGTCTACGGATTCACCGAGTTTGCTAATTTCAGCCGAAGTGCGGGGTAGGTCTTTGCCTTGAGTTTCTTTGAACACATAACGGACGAGTCCGCTGCAGTCCATGCCATTTTCAGGTGAGGTACCACCTCGACGGTAGTTAATTCCCACCAAAGACATAGCCTGTATCGCAAGTTGTGCAGCCCGGTCCGTAAAATTCGACAGAGTGGTGACTAAAAAATTGGGTTCGCTTTCGGGCTCTGCTGCCGCTACGAGGGGGCAACAAAGCATCCCTACCATGATGGGGACAAGCGCCGCTCGGCGTATCAGCAGGTGAAGGCAAAAGTGATGCAAATTAAATAAACTTTTCGTTTGGTAAAAAACAAGTTCGAATGTAAGCGATGCCGCTCTTCTTGTCAAAGTAGTGCTATGTTAGTTATTTGGCATCACAACGTGTATTCCTCAGGAAAACTTGTCGTACAATCCAGCCTTTTCGAATTCGGGGAGTTTAGTTATGCGTTCCAAACAAGCATTGACGCTGTCGGATGTAAAAAAAATTGCGGCGGCTGCCGAGTCCGAGGCTACGGCCAACAAATGGGCTGTAACTATAGCCATAGTCGATGACGGTGGCAGTTTACTTTGGTTGCAGCGCCTCGATGGTGCTGCTCCTGTATCCGCTTCGATTGCCCCATCCAAGGCCCGAACGGCTGCTTTGGGCCAACGAGAGACCAAAGTCTATGAAGACGTTATCAATAACGGAAGATATTCTTTTCTCTCAGCGCCCAATATCGATGGACTGCTTGAAGGTGGAGTGCCCATCATGGCCGGCGGTGATTGTGTGGGCGCAGTGGGAGTTTCGGGTGTGAAATCCAATGAGGATGCTCAGATCGCCAAGGCTGGCATTGCAGCATTGGGTCTGTAAGTCACTACTTAGTCGGAATATGGCTTGGGGCGTAGGCTTGCTCGGGAATGATGCTTCGCGGTACAATTGCAAGGTTTAACTAATTGAACCCGCCGCCCGCACAAGCCTCCTTCCTAACCATCCCTACCCACCCGTATTCTGCATGCTCTTTTAAGCCAGGAGCTGGCTAGCGTGTACCAGGGATATAGCTGCGGCGGTAACTATCTTGGAGTTACTTTTGCCGCCTTTTCTTTCGGCCAACGAGCA
>CAYUDI010000018.1:20905-21212 GCA_964443585.1 uncultured Bifidobacterium sp. | reverse complement strand
TAACCAATGGCCGGTTCGGTGCATGTAAAACTGACGATAGTCACTGTTGTTAATTACATCATCCAGCGAGCCGACTTTATTTTTATCCAGCAGACCTGTATCGAGCATTCCTTGTGCAAGTACGTGAAGTGCAGCGTCGTGGCCATCAGTAAATCGTTTGCCGGGTGCAGTTGCAGCAATAGCAGCCGCTTGCGAGCTCAACACGATTTCATACAAAGCTTTTTGTGGACCACTGAACTTTCCATTGACAGGAAAGGTGCGAGTGATATCAGACGCGTAGCTGTCAAGCTCGCATCCTGCATCGATG
>CAYUDI010000018.1:18867-20895 GCA_964443585.1 uncultured Bifidobacterium sp. | reverse complement strand
CACCATCACGTAATTCGGTGTCGCCCGCTCGGTAGTGCAATACGCAAGCATTGGGGCCTGCGGCCACGATGGAGGTATAAGCGGGGAATTGCGAGCCATGGCTACGAAATTCGTGCAGCAATTCAGCTTCGAGATGGTATTCGCGTAAACCGGCTTTAGATGTACGCATAGCTCTTGCATGAGCCAGTGCGCTGATGTTAGCAGCGCGCTGCATGATGGCTATTTCATGATCATCTTTGATCAGACGCATTTCGTTTAGTAGGACTCGAATATCGATCGCTTTGCTGGGGGCTGTTACTCCGGCACGCGCTTGCGCACGCACAGAATGCAACCAGGTCTGTAGTTGGGCATCGAGCGTATGGCTGCTGCCAAGAGCATAAAATAAAGCATGCACGTTCCCCATGAGCTTGGGTAATTCAGTATTGATGGTCTCTATCGGGTAGGCTGCATCAAAACCAAAATGTTCTTTGGCGGCTGTCGGGCCGTAGCGATAGCCATCCCAAATTTCGCGCTCTTGATTTTTTTCGCGACAAAATAAAATGGCTTGATCACGATCACCAGCAATCAGTATCAGCGTGGCCTCGGGTTCAGTGAAGCCTGTCAGATAATAAAAATAGCTGTCGTGGCGATAGGGATAGTCGGCGTCTGCATTGCGCATTACTTCGGGTGCGGTAGGAATGATGGCAACGCCACCACCGTGCTCATGCATTTGGGCTAGCACGCGTGCGCGTCGAATAGCGTAAGGATTCATGTCAGTTTTTGTAGTGTAGTGGTGTGTTCAGTTGTTCCAGGCGCTCAACCGTTCCAACGTCGGTCCAGTCGCCTCGATAAAGCTCACCGCCTATTCTGCGCTGATCTGCTAATTCGCGCAGGATGGGCGCTAGTTTGGCTGTATCACCTGGGACAATTTTGTCAAACATTTCGGGCCGGTAGACACCAATGCCCGAAAAGGTATAACGAGGCTCACCTTGGTTTGCGATGGCAAAGTTCTCGAGTGCGAAATCGCCTTCAGGATGGTGTGCAGGATTTTTTACCAAATACAGCCAGCCCAGATCACGCGTGTGGGCCGGATGCGGTTCGCCCCAGACGTCGTTCTCTTCCAGTACATCTTTGACATGGGCAAAATCGAAATGCGGGCAGTACACATCGCCAGCAATCGCCACAAAGGCTTCATCACCCAGCAAATGCCGCGCCTTGGCAATCCCACCGGCTGTTTCGAGTGCTGTGCCTTCGGGTGAATACATGATGGTTGCACCGAATTGTGTGCCATTACCCAGTGCGTCTTCTATCATGTGACCCAGATGCGCGTGGTTGATCACGATCTCGGTAATGCCGGCCCGTACCAGATTCAGAATGTGCCACACAATCAAAGCACGACCGCGCACTTGCAATAAAGGTTTAGGGCAGGTGTCTGTTAATGGCCGCATGCGTTCGCCGCGGCCAGCTGCAAAAATCATCGCTTTCATGGCATTAGAAAGTAAATCCAACGCCAGTGGTATTTTCTTCCAGCGTATCGAGCAGTCGTATCAGCGGTGCAAATTCTTTGTAGCGGTAGGCTGTTTTACGTGTGTAATCCATTACCAAAGGAATATCGGCAAGGTAGGCATCTTTGCCATCGCGGTGATACAGGCGCGCAAAAATACCTAACACTTTGAGGTGACGTTGCAGACCCATGAATTCGAAATCACGATAAAACATATCGACATCAGGGTTAACAGGCAATCCAGCGCGACGCGCGCGTTCCCAATAACGTATGGCCCAGTCCAACACCATTTCTTCATCCCACTGTATGTAGGCATCACGCAGCAGCGATACCAAATCATAGGTGATAGGCCCATACACAGCATCCTGAAAATCCAGTATGCCGGGGTTACCTTTATCCATAACCATCAAGTTACGTGAATGATAATCTCGGTGTACATAGACGGGTGGCTGCGCAAGATTGTTCGCTAAAAGACTATCGAACACTTTAGTTAGTGCCTCGGTCTGATCAACTGTCATGGTTGCTTTTAAGTGCTTAGAGATATA
>CAYUDI010000018.1:4565-18857 GCA_964443585.1 uncultured Bifidobacterium sp. | reverse complement strand
CAGCATCAACTCGCGATGTAGCAGCGCGCGATCATAGTCAGGCAGTTGCCCGGGGCGACTTTGTGTTTGCAGCAGGATGAGCGAATCAATGGCATCCATGTACAGCTTGTGCGCTGTATCTGCACTCAGTTGCTTTAAGTAGGTAGTCGAGCCCAGGTCCGATAGCAGCAAGAATCCGCGTTCTATATCGCTAGCGAGCACTTTAGGTACGGTCACGCCTGTTTCCTCAAATACCGAGGCAACATGGAGAAAAGGGCGCACATCTTCTTGCGGTGGAGGCGCATCCATGACGATCAGGGAGTCTCCCTGATGGGTATCGACACGGAAATATCGCCGGAAACTGGCATCAGCTGATGCTGGTCGTAGAGTTTGGGTGAGTGTTTTAGGATGATCGAGTTGGCTCAACCAGTCGATAATATTTGCCAAACGCACATCGTTTTTAGGGGATTCGGGCATGAGGAACGCAGAATAACGAGTTGAAAAAGCTGTGCTGCTGAGGTGCGCGCAGTGTGTTCCCATATAATAAGGGATTCGCCTCACAATGCGGCGCTTAACAAGCCGCGTCTCTTCCCATGATCCCGCGATTGCCTTTTCTACAATCCGCTGTTGCACTGCGTCTTTGTGCCCTTTGTATGGCACTGGCTTCGTCGCCAGTGCTTGCCCAAGAGCGCACATGGCTGGCGGGTTCTGTTGATGAGCAGGCACCCACCGAAGTCAAAGCCGAGCAAATCACCGGGCAACCAGATCGCGATATCCGCATGCAAGGCCACGTAGAAATTAACCGGGGCAAGACCCAAATAGAAGCTGACCGTATGTATTACGACATGGTCGATGATCGAGTTGAAGCTGAGGGAAATGTTCGGGTGGTCAAAGAAGGCAATGTATTTTCGGGCAAGGAACTGCGATTAAAGCTGGACACGGGTGAGGGCGTGATGCAAAGCCCTATCTACAAGCTCATTCGGAAAAATGCGCGTGGAAAAGCTGATCGTATTGATTTTCAGTCTCAAGATTTAGCCACCGTTATCGGAGGGTATTACACAACATGTAGCCAGCCAGAGCCAGACTGGTATCTGCGTACTGGGTCCCTGACGCTGGATAATGGACGTGAGATTGGTGTAGCCAAAGATGCCGTACTGGTTTTTAAGGGTGTTCCGCTGGCAGGTACTCCGCATATTTCTTTTCCACTGAGCGAAGAGCGAACATCAGGCTTTCTTGCACCAACCATTGCGACATCGACATCAGGCGGTTTGGAAGTTACCACACCCTACTACTGGAATATTGCGCCGAACCGCGATCTGATTCTCGCGCCGCATTACATTACGCGTCGTGGACTTATGCTGGGTGGTACGGCTCGTTACCTCGGTGAAGATTACTCAGGGCAGGCTCGTTTCGAAGTTCTTGATCGTGATAATCAAACGAACGACAGTCGTTATGCGGGTTCATTGCGTCATAAAGAAGATTTAGGATCCGGGCTGACATTTAATTCCAATCTCAATTTTGCATCAGATAATAACTACGCTAAAGACTTCCCATTCAGTCACGTATGGACCTACCAGCCGGGTATTAGTCGGCGTTTGCTTCCGCGCGACGTCAGATTGGATTACGGCTCTAAAGACTCTATAGCGAGTGCTCGGTTAATCGAATATCAGGTTCTTCAGGATTCGAATCTGAGTGCAAAAATTTTGCCGCCTTACAGTCGCCTGCCTCAGCTTAGATACAATTATTTTGGAGATAATGAGGGCGCTCTTAGTTGGAGCGTTGCGTCAGAATTTACGCGCTTTTATAACCCTTCTGTTCCAATAGCTGGTATGCCGCGCCAGGGTGATCGTGCAGTTTTAAATCCGCGCCTGACCTATAACTACTCAACGGGTGGCTTTTATATGCGTCCAAGTATTTCGGCTCATCACACCACGTATAGTCTCGATCAAACAGCAGATCCGGCAATGAGGGCGCCGTCACGGTTTATACCCACAGCATCGATTGATTCCGGATTTATTTTTGAGCGTGATTCCAGTTTATTTGGTAACCCTGCGGTACAAACACTGGAGCCGCGTTTGTTTTACACCCATACGCCTTACAAACGGCAGGATTCGCTGCTGTATCCAAATTTTGATTCGTCTGAAGCTGATTTCAACTACGCGACAGTCTTTCGTGAAAACCGTTTTGTAGGAAATGATCGTATAGGTGATTCCAATCAATTGACCTCTGCGCTGATGACACGCTTTTTGGAGCCTAATGGGGTGGAGCGAGTACGGCTGGCGGTAGCCCAGAGATTCTCATTTTCGGATCAGCAAGTTTCTCTTAACCAGTCAACGGCTCTATTTTCAGAAACGCGTTCCGATTTATTATTTTTAGGATCAGGCCGTGTCACTGATCAATTGCGCCTGGACTCAAATTTTCAGTACAGTCAGACTCGTACTGAATTGAGCAGGATGAATATAGGCGCATTTTGGCAACCAGCACCCATGAAGGTGCTGAATGTGCAATATCGTCGCGATGTGCGTAATCTACCTAATGATCCCAATTCCAATTTTGAACTGATTGATATATCAACTCAGTGGCCTTTGGGTGATCGTTGGTATGGAGTTGGCAGGGTCAATTATCTGATTAAAGACGGTCAGCTTGGTCAGTCACTTGCCGGTCTGGAATACAAAGCAGACTGCTGGATTTTCCGACTGATAGGACAGAAAATACCTACTGCGCAAAACGTCTCCAATACGACTGTGTTCTTGCAACTTGAATTTAACGGATTGTCGATGTTGGGGGCTAATCCTATGCGCGCTCTGCGATCCAATGTGCCTGGCTATCAACCGTTGGGTCAGTCTGACTACCCTTACGAAACTTATTAACTGTGATCATGATTAAAACTGGTGTAACTGCGTTGACTGCTATAAAAGGTTTTTCATATTTATTGTCCGTATCTCTATTGGTCACCTCAAGCGCCTATGCGCAAGAAAAAAATACAGGTAAGCAGCCAGTGCTGGTTGATGCGATTGTTGCTGTTGTTAATACCGACGTCATAACGTTTAAAGAGCTGGATGATCGTATTCGTCTGGTTGAACAGCGGCTAAAACGGCAAAATACACAGATGCCGCCACGCGACGTATTACAGCGTCAGCTACTCGAGCGCATGATAGTTACACGCGCCCAAATGCAGATGGCTAAAGAATCTGGTATCCGGATAGATGACATCATGCTCGATCGCGCCGTTTCGCGCATTGCAGAACAAAATCAGCTGTCCCTTCAAACGTTCCGTGATCAGCTTGAGCGCGACGGTCTGTCATTTGCACGCTTTAGAGAAGAAGTTCGTGAAGAGATTACCCTGCAACGTCTGCGTGAACGCGAAGTGGATAATAAATTGCAGATTTCTGAATCGGAGGTCGACAATTTTTTAGCTGCCTCCGCAGGTAAGAGCGATGCCGGACAGCAGGAATTAAGTATTGCGCAAATTTTGGTGCGTGTTCCAGAAAATGCGTCCCCTCAGCAAATTGCTGATCGTCGCAAACGTGCCGAAACAGCGGTCGCTCAATTGAAATCAGGCGCTGATTTTGCCAAGACAGCAGCGAGTTTTTCAGATGCCGCCGATGCACTCAGTGGCGGAGACCTAGGCTGGCGCAGCACCTCGCGCTTACCTCAATTATTTGTTGATGCTGTTGAAAAGCTTGCGGATGGTGATATTGCCCCACTGGTACGCAGTGCGAATGGTTTTCATGTGCTCAAGCTCAACGGGCGTCGCGCTGTTAGCGTCATGAAAGGTGGGTCGGGCACCATGGTGCAGCAGACTCGTGCGCGTCACATACTTATTAAAGTCAATCAAATTGTATCGGGTACTGAGGCACGGCGTAAGCTGATCGAGCTACGCGAGCGCCTGGATAACAAAGCCGCAAAATTTGAAGAACTAGCGAGACTTTATTCTAATGATGGCTCTGCATCCAAAGGCGGCGAACTTGGTTGGATTTACCCTGGAGATACCGTACCCGAATTTGAGCGTGCCATGAACGCACTGCGTCCTGGTGAGACGTCACAGCCGATCGAATCACCATTTGGTTATCACCTGATTGAAGTTTTGGAACGCAAAACCGAAGAAGTCTCGCGTGAGCGTCAACGCCAAATGGCACGTCAGGCCTTGCGCGAGCAAAAATTAGAAGAGGCCTACGAAGACTGGCTACGTCAGTTGCGTGACCGCGCCTATGTCGAATATCGGCTGGACGAATTTAATCCTCGTCAGCCGTAACGTTAACGTTTATGTTTTGTCCGCGCATAGCCATTACTTGCGGAGAGCCTGCCGGTGTGGGGCCTGAGATTTCACTACGTGCTGCGTTCGAGAGTGAAGACAGTGAGTTGGTATTGCTTGGTGATGCCACTCAAATCTCAAACTTGGCTACACAACTCAGTCCTCACAAAAAAATTCACTACGTTACGGCAGTCGATCTGGCTGGATTACCCAGACAAGCGGGCCGTATTCATGTGATTGATTGCCCGCTAGCAGCCCGGCCTGTGCCCGGTAAGCTGGACGCTCGCAATGGTCGTTCGGTGCTCAACACGCTTGATATAGCAATAGACGGCGCTATGCATCAGCAGTTCGATGCCATCGTTACAGCCCCCATACAAAAAAGTACCATTAACGAATCAGGTGTAGCTTTCACCGGGCATACCGAGTATTTAGCTGAGAAAACAGATACCCCAAACGTAGTCATGATGCTCATGGGTCCAGCGGGTGGGTATACCTTGCGCGTAGCCTTAGCCACTACCCATTTGCCATTAAAAGAAGTCTCTGCGGCGCTTACTCAATCCAGTTTGTTGCGCACACTGGAGATCATCCATCATGATTTGATGCACCGTTTCGGAATGTCGCAGCCGCGAATTTTAGTCGCAGGTCTTAATCCACATGCAGGTGAGGGCGGCTATCTTGGTCGCGAAGAAATCGATGTGATTGAGCCAGTCATTCATCAGTTACGTGAAAAAAATTGGCGCGTCTCTGGCCCCTACCCTGCCGACACCTTGTTTCAACCAAAATATCTTAAAGAGGCCGATTGTGTGCTGGCCATGTATCACGATCAGGGTTTGCCTGTCCTTAAATTTGCGACCTTTGGTCAGGGAGTCAATATCACCTTGGGACTTCCTATTATTCGTACCTCTGTCGATCATGGCACAGCACTCGATATTGCTGAGCAGGGATTACTTTTAGCGGATCACACGAGTATGAGTGCTGCCTTGCGTGCTGCGGTGGAAATGATATACGCATCGCGTAAGGTGAGTTAATGAAGCATATTGCACGTAAGCGATTTGGCCAGAATTTTTTGACTGACCAGCACGTGTTGAATGAAATTATTGGTGCGATTTCACCACATGCAGATGATGTAATGGTGGAGATAGGCCCTGGCCAAGGTGCGATGACGTCCTTACTGCTGGATGGTGTTAATGAGCTACACGTCGTTGAGTTAGATCGTGACTTAGTTCAGATTCTGGAAAAAAAATTTCAGCGTCGTGCATTGAAAATTCATTCGGGAGATGCACTTAAGTTTGATTTTTCATCACTGACTACGGATGAAAAAAAATTACGTGTCGTTGGTAATTTACCTTACAACATTTCCACACCTCTGTTGTTTCATTTGACCAGCTCTATCGATACCATTCTGGATCAGCATTTCATGCTGCAAAAAGAAGTGGTGCAGCGTATGGTCGCAGCGCCCGGAGGCAAGGACTATGGCCGGCTCTCGGTCATGCTGCAATGGCGTTATCAAATGGATTTACTTTTTATTGTTCCACCTACAGCATTTGATCCACCGCCTAAAGTTGAGTCCGCCATCGTGCGCATGAGGCCACTGGCAGAGCCGCTGGTATGTGATCAGCACAAACTGGAGCAGGTGGTTACCAAGGCATTTTCACAACGGCGCAAGGTCATACGGAATTGCGTGGCAGGTATGTTTACAGAGAATGATCTGATCAATGCAGGTATAGATCCGCAAACTCGGCCAGAGACTGTTTCACTGGCTCAGTATGTTGCGCTGGCGCGCATGGCGTAAATAACACCACTCCGCTACATTGATTTAAATACCGCGCTCTATCAATTCGATTTTGTAGCCATCCGGATCCTGGATGAAAGCGATCACAGTAGAACCCCCTTGGACGGGGCCTGCTTCGCGCGTCACATTGCCACCGGCAGCTTTAACTGCAGCACAGGTTGCAGCCGCATCTTCTACGCCTACGGCTATGTGGCCGTAGGCCGTTCCCATATCATATGAGCTTGTACCGTAATTGTAGGTAAGTTCCAGTTCGGCCTGATCTGGATTAGCTTCATAGCCCAGAAAGGCTAGAGAGTATTTTTGGTCAGGACGATCGGTCGTACGCAACAATTTCATGCCCATGACCTGTGTGTAAAAAGCTATCGATCGCTGCAGATCGCCAACGCGCAGCATGGTGTGGAGTAGTCGCATAATCGCCTTCTATGATTCAGTTTGATTGGTCGGTAGCTTAAAAATTGGCATCATTCGCCATGGCGCCGCTGAGATTCAGAATTTGGGTAAATGGTGCGCGTCATGATCGCGCAAATTTTTACGCGCTATTTCAAATTCGGGCAATACTGATTGTACGGTGGTCCAAAATTGCGGGCCATGATTCATTTCTCTTAGGTGTGATAACTCATGCGCGACAACATAATCAATGTTAGGCAGCGCAAAATGCATCAATCGCCAATTCAGTCGAATCCGGCCATCAGCGGTGCACGAGCCCCATTGTGTGCTGGCAGATGACAGCGCAAAACTGGAAAACTGTACGCCAAGCTTTTCGGAGTAGAGCGTCAGACGTTCAGCGAAAAGTCGTTTCGCTTCACTTTGCAACCAACCCTGAACTCTGTCTTTGAGTTGCTGTTCTGAGGCCGAGCCGGGCAGGTTGATATGCAATTCACGATCAATTTCATCAAAGCGCGCTCCCACCGTCACACCATGGGCAATTCGTAGAGTGATGTCAGACCCCAGATAGGGTAGCTTAGCGCCGTCACGCCACTCCATGGGAGGCCGTAAGCGTCGAACCGAACGTTCTCTCTGTTCATTGATTTTTTTAAAAATCCACGCTTGCTTGGAGCTTATGGCCGCTTCAATATCGACCATAGTCAGCCATTGAGGTGCAGTTACCCGCAGCCCGTCATCATCAATCAAAAAACCTACGCTACGCCGGCGTGAACGCAGCAAGCGGTAGTCCAGATAATGCGTACCAAAATGTAATCGACGATGATTCGGCGGTATGACCGGATCGGGTATCGTAGAGATGATGTGTTCCGGGTTCGGTTGTTGCGGGTGACCATGAGAAAAAACATCATCAAGCAGCGATAGCTGATTCGGGTCTGCCAGCTTTTTTCTTAGAAACCGCATGATCGACATAATGGTCAAAATTTAGAGAGATTTTTCACTCGTGTATGCAGCAGGACTCAACAAGCGCATTTCGGATTCTATCCAATTTTCAACTTTCTCCATCAATTCGGCCGAACTCATACCTTCAGAAGATATCGGAGCACCTATCGATACGGTAATTAGACCAGGTTTTTTGATAAACGCATTGCGTGGCCAGCAATCACCTGAATTCATCGCAATCGGTACCACTGGCACACCTGTACCTATCGCCAGTATCGCTCCGCCCGCCTTGTATTTACCTTGTTGACCGACAGCAGTTCGAGTCCCCTCGGGGAACATGATGACCCATTGGCCATCATCTAATCGTTTTCTTCCGGTGGCAATGACTTGCGACATCGCGTCGCGTCCTTTGCTACGATCAATTGCGATCATACGCAGCATACCTAACCCCCAGCCAAAAAAAGGGATGTAGAGCAGTGATTTTTTAAAAACAAAAATCAACGGGCGTGGCATTAACCAGCAATAAAAAATAGTCTCCCAGGCGGACTGATGCTTGGAAAGCAGTATCACAGGCGCATCGGGAAGATTTTCCAGCCCTTTGACCTCCCAGCGTATGCCGCACACATAACGAGCAGCGAGAATGATGAACTGATTCCAGCGAGTGATCATCCAGTAGCGTTGACGGTAAGGCAGCAGTACAAAACCAAAACAGGCCGTAGCCCAAATAACGGTGGCCACCACGATAAGTACAGCGAATACTAACGAACGAACCAACAGCAAAAAACGTGACATTCGAGCTCCATGGTGGGGTAGCAACAGCTAGGCAACCCGTTAATGCATCATTTTTTCTTTTGCAGGGCGGCGCGTGCCATCTCGACTGTTTCAGGTGCAATCTCTTCTGCATGCAGCAAACGATCAACCATTATGGCCAGATTGTCGAATACTTTGGTACCGTGTGGCAGGTTGCCGCTGTCTAGCGTTTGTTCGCCTTTACCCGTGAGTACCAGATAGGGTGCAGCACCGACTTGTTCTGCTGCTTGCAGATCGCGCAGAGAATCACCTACTACCGGTATATCGCGCAGACTAATGCTAAAGCGTTTGCCTATGGAGAGCAGCATCCCTGGCATAGGTTTGCGGCATTCGCATTTTTCTTCTGGTGAGTGCGGACAGAAAAAAATAGCATCAATACGTGCACCGGCCATTTGCGCAGCTTGATGCAGTTTGAGATGCATTGCGCCCAATGCTTTCATGTCAAAGAGCCCGCGTGAAATACCTGCCTGATTGGTAGCCACGGCTACCCGGTAGCCGTGCTGATTTAAGCGGGCAATCGCTTGCATGGAACCCGGAATAGGCCGCCATTCATCGGCTGATTTGATGTACAGATCAGAATCAAAATTAATGACGCCATCGCGATCTAAAACAATGAGTTTCATTCTGCGATCCTTAATACGATCATTAGGCGGCCAGCCTGGAAATATCTGCAACACGGTTCATCATGGCGTGTAACGAGTTCAGCAATGCCAGACGGTTAGTGCGCAAAGCGGCATCTTCGGCCATCACCATAACGTCATTAAAAAACGCATCGACATCATCGCGCAGTGAAGCCAAGGCTTTGAGTGTGGTGGCGAAATCACCTTGAGCAAAAGCGTAGTCCACAGCCTGTCTGGCTTCAACCATCGCGCCATAGAGTCGTTGTTCAGCGGGCTCCACTAAGAGGGACGATAGTATTTCTCCATATGCAGTTTCGTTTTTCTTCAGAATGTTCGTGATGCGCTTGTTAGCAGCAGCCAGTGATGTGGCTTCAGGCAAGGCGGCAAACGCTTTAACAGCGTCTAGTCTTTCTAAAATATCGTCGAGCCGGTCAGGCGATTGCGACACCACTGCTTCAATCGCATCTTGTGCATGACCTCGCTCACGTAACAGACCGCGCAAGCGATCGTATACAAAGAGTTGCGCATCGCTTACCGGATCAGTAAATTGCGCATTGGTCTTAAACTGTAGAGAAGTTTGCATGAGCAGATGCGATAACGACAAAGGCAGGCGCTGTTCAATTAACATACGCAGTATGCCCAGCGCATGACGACGTAATGCAAAGGGATCTTTATCACCGGTGGGCGCTAAACCTATGCCCCAAATACCGACCAGTGTTTCCAGCTTGTCAGCGAGAGCGACCACGGTACCGGTTTGGGTAACGGGTAGCGCATCCCCTGCAAACCGTGGTTGATAATGTTCGCTAATGGCCAGCGCAATATTTTCTGGTTCACCATCATGCCGCGCATAGTAAGTACCCATGATGCCTTGCAGCTCAGGAAATTCCCCCACCATGTCAGTTAGCAGATCAGCCTTTGAAAGTTGTGCAGCCCGTTTGGCTTGAGCGATATCAGCGCCCAGCGATTCGGCAATAGAGGCCGCAATGGCAACCACACGCTCATTGCGCAGGGCTTGGGAGCCTAGTTTGTTGTGATACACCACATTAACTAAACCTGGCAGCCTGTCGATAAGTTTTTTCTTTTTATCTTGCTCAAAAAAGAATTTGGCATCCGATAAACGCGGACGTATTACTCGCTCATTACCGCCAATGATGTGGCTAGCATCATTGGTTTCTATATTTGAGACGAGTAAAAATCGAGAGCGTAACTTACCTTGTGCATCTGTAAGCGCAAAATATTTTTGATTGGTTTGCATAGTCAGAATCAGGCATTCCTGGGGAACTGACAAAAATACGGGATCAAAATGGCATTCATAAACAACAGGCCATTCGACCAAAGCACTGACTTCATCAAGCAATGATTCTGGCATCAGAATCTGATCACCATTGGCCTTCGCTAACAAATCAGTACGAATTTTTTCTTTACGCTCGGAGTAACTAGCAATCACACGCCCTTGCTCGCGCAAGATGGTCGCATAGCTAGTCGCTGCAGGAATGCGAAGAGAGGATTCCTTGGAAAGAAAGCGATGTCCCAGTGTCGAGTTGGATGATTGCAGACCTAGCAAGGTCAATGGAATGACGGTGTCATTTAACAGCGCTATCAGGCCATGTACAGGCCGTACAAACTGCACAGTTGTGCCGTCGGGACGCTGATAACTCATCACTTTGGGTATAGGTAATTTTGTGATGCTTTCTTCCAGCGTGGGTTGTAATCCTTCAGCCAGCGATTGCCCGGACGCTGTGTAAGTGAAGAAAAAGCTATCGGCTTTGCCGTCATTGGCTCGTTCCAGCTCGGCAAGCGTAATGCTTGCGCGCCCTGCGAGTGTTGCTAGTGCAGCTAATTTTTTTATCAGAGGAGCTGCGGGCTGGCCGTCTTTGTCTAGTGCGACAGAAACAGGCAGTACTTTTTCTCGAATGTGTTTGTCAGGTGATGCTGAGCGTACACCTTCAATTTCAACCGCAAGACGGCGCGGGCTGGCATAAGCCGTAAAACGTGCACCCTCGTCTAAAAATGCTCGCGAGTATAAGCCGTTAAATAGTGCCGTTGCAAAGGCATCGCCCAGCTTGCCTAGTACTTTGGGTGGCAGTTCTTCGGTGAGTAGTTCAACCAGCAGTGTTTGCTTCATGTTGTTTGGTGTAGTGAGTGCGTATGTCTGCAAATATCAGGCGGCTTTACTGGCATCACCCAGCATAGGAAAACCGAGCTCTTCGCGTGAAGCGTAATAAGCCTGAGCTACAGCTCGAGCAAGATTACGTATGCGTCCTATGTAGGCGGCTCGCTCAGTTACCGAGATAGCACCGCGTGCATCAAGCAGATTAAATGTGTGTGCAGCTTTGAGTACCATCTCATATGCAGGTAACGAGAGAGGAACGGCCATCAATCGTTGCGCTTCAGATTCATAATTAGTGAAAAGCGAAAATAAAAAGTCGGTATTCGAATGCTCAAAGTTGTAGCCAGATTGTTCGACCTCATTTTGATGAAAGACATCACCATAGGTCAGGCGCTGGGTAACTCCGCGCTCTTGCCATTCCGTCCATACCAAATCAAATACATTTTCTACACCCTGCAAATACATAGCTAATCGTTCTATGCCGTAGGTGATTTCACCGAGTACAGGTTTGCAATCGATACCACCGACTTGCTGAAAGTAAGTAAATTGAGTCACTTCCATACCATTTAGCCACACTTCCCAACCCAAGCCCCAGGCTCCCAGAGTTGGATTTTCCCAGTCATCCTCAACGAAGCGCACGTCGTTTTCAGTTAGCTTTAAGCCCAGTGCTTCGAGTGATCCTAAATAGAGATCGAGAATATTTTCAGGTGCAGGTTTGAGCACTACCTGATACTGGTAGTAATGCTGCATGCGGTTCGGGTTTTCACCGTAGCGACCATCTTTGGGACGACGCGAAGGCTGCACATACGCAGCACGCCAGGGCTCAGGACCTATGGCGCGAAGAAAGGTGGCTGTGTGCGAGGTGCCAGCACCGACTTCCATATCGTAGGGTTGCAGCAGCGCACAGCCCTGTGCATCCCAGTAATCCTGGAGTTTAAGAATAATTTGCTGGAAACTTGGTTTGGTATTCATGAGTACCGAGTATGAATGACAGCCACTCGCTAACCTAGCGATAGGCAGATCATCGTTGCGGGAGATGAATTTCCCGGATTGTTAAGAAGACACGAGATTTTATCCGCTTTTTCTAGGATGACGTCCTATCCACCATAGCCCCAACAAGAGGAGAGATGCCATTGTGATTACTGGCAGATTACCCAGCAGCAGATAGGGTGTCATACCTTTCATTCCTTGCACATCAGCCTGCAATGTTCCTCGAGTCCAAGCGGGGAGTTGCGCAGTAATCTGGCCTTTGCTGTTGATGACGGCGGTTGCCCCAGTGTTGGTGGCGCGCAGCATGGGTCGTCCGCTCTCTAGGCTGCGCATTTGCGATATCTGTAAATGCTGGGGGAGCGCGATGGTATCGCCAAACCATGCAATATTTGAAACATTTAGCAGTATGCTGGGAACCGGACTATGACGGTCGACAGCAGCGGCAATCTGAGCAGCGATTTCTTCGCCAAATAAATCTTCGTAACAAATGTTAGGTAAGACCCACTGATCTCGAACATCAATGGGTGGTTGGTATAAATCGCCACGACCAAAATCTCCCAGCGGTATTCGCATCATGTCGACAAACCAGCGCGCACCGGGCGGTATTAATTCTCCAAACGGAACAAGGTGATGCTTATCGTAACGATAAGGTCTGGCCTGCCCAAACGAATAACCAGTAACGCTATTAAGGTAAATCCCTGGACCAGTCGACCACGGTATGCCCACCAATAGCGTGCTGTTACTGTCCCAAGCAAAATGCGCCAGATTTTCGAGATAGCCCTCGGGTAGTTGAGTCGATAGCAGAGGTACAGCAGTTTCAGGTGTGGCAATTAGATCGGCTGGAGCTTCAGTAATCATGTCGCGGTAAAGTGCCAGCGATTGCAGGACATGATCTTCATCGAATTTCATTTGCTGAGGGATATTCCCTTGCAGTAGACGAACTCGAATTAATGATCCATTGGCCTCGGTCCACTGTACGTGGGTCAAGGCACTGCCTACACCTAAGCACAGCACCATGAATGCAATCGAAGTGCGATGCAGATGCCGTGCATGAATCATCCACGCACTACAGCCTGCAATGACAGCGCATATCCAGCCCACGCCGTACACACCAATTACAGCGGCATAACCTGCCAATGGGCTAGTGGTGTGTGCATAACCTGTTGCTATCCATGAGAAGCCCGTGAAAATCCAGCTACGTGTCCAGTCGGCGAGCATCCAGCAGGCAGGGGCAATAGCAAGTGCGGTAATTCCAGCGCGGTTAATACGCAATGCAATGTGGGCACCCAACCAAAGAGCTAGGCCGTAAAGTAACCCCAGACTGGCTGAAAGCAGCATGATCGCCAAAACGGCTAACCATGCAGGAAGGCCTCCATAGGTATGCAGACTAACAACTAACCAGTGCGTGCCTGCCATGAGAAACACACTGGCAAATGTCCATCCCAGCAAAAAGGCATCACGGGGTCGAGCTACACGAATAAAATAAAAAATCAGTAACGCTAGTCCAGCGATTTGCAGAGGCCACCAGCCGAATGGAGCAAATGAGAGAACACTCAAACCTCCCGCAATCATGCAAAGTAGCAATGAGATGCGGGATAGTGGTTGTGACTCAGCAGTGCTGAGATGAGATGGCGTATCAGCCGCGGGTAAAAACATCAGAATAAGGGCGCGACATAACTCGCACCTGTATCAGCTGGATTCTGCAGTCGAACGCTGCGGTAGCTTTTCTACCAGCAGCACGTGTACTTGTCTGGCATCTGAACGCAATACTTCAAAGCGCAGATGATCGATTTCGAATAACTCGCCTTTGCGAGGCATGCGACCCAAATGATTGGCTACCAATCCACCGATGGTGTCGACATCGTCACTCGTTAGATTTGTACCTAATGCATCATTGAACTGTTCGAGTTCAGTCAGTGCGCGTATGCGCCACCGAGGTCCGAAGTCTCCTTCTTTCACCGCAAGGATATTGTCTTCAGCTTCGTCGAAATCATATTCATCTTCGATATCGCCGACGATTTGCTCGAGCACATCTTCAATCGTAATCAAACCAGCGATACCGCCATATTCATCTACCACCATGGCGATGTGATTTCGGTTAGCCCGGAAATCACGCAGCAACACATTCAATGGTTTTGATTCAGGGATAAACACGGAGGGGCGCAGCATATCGCGAACATCAAAATCTTCATGCGCGTAATACCGCAGTAAATCTTTGGCAAGCAAAATACCTACCACTTTGTCGCGATCACCTTCAACCGCTGGAAAGCGGGAATGTGCCGTGCTAAGCACCATAGGTATCCATTCTTCTATGGGGCGCGCGATATCGACGACGTCCATTTGAGAACGCGGAATCATGATGTCTCGAGCACACAGATCAGATACTTGGAACACGCCTTCGATCATCGATAAG
>CAYUDI010000018.1:3911-4555 GCA_964443585.1 uncultured Bifidobacterium sp. | reverse complement strand
CGATAAGGCGTCGGCATCGATCAGATTACGCTCATGCGCATCATGCAGAATTTCGAGCAATTCGCTGCGGTTCTCGGGTTCGGGAGAGATTAATGCGGTCAGTCGCTCGAACAAGGAACGGTGTGGCTTGTGTGGGGTAGCGGATGCGCCACCCGGGGGATAGTCTTGCATATGGCAAATGCCAGAGTTAAGGAATTGACAGCATACCGTAAAAATTTACAAGACCACGGAAAATCAGTCATGAGAAAGCACTGATTAGGTAAAAACCAGCGGTTTCTCGCATAATCGATCGACGCTAAGCTCTTGATTTGCAAAGCCCCGCGTCGCACAGCCGCGCTGGCAGGCCATAAATTGCGCAATAAATCAGCATCTACTGAGTTTTATCAAATTAGAACTTAATGAATTACTTCCTATTGCTTATTCCTAAATAATTTGGGGAGGATTGATTATCGAAGAACATCTTGAATCATCGGATCGCAAAGCCAAGAAATTTACCGATCGGTAAATCATCGAGTATTTTCTTGGCCAATGTAATCGAATGACCCGATCTGGAAATTTTTCGATGAAATGGCAAATGAAATGAATCTTGGAAGTTGGGCAACAAGGGCCTCAGATACTCATAGCCAGTAAATCTGCAGCTTCGT
>CAYUDI010000018.1:2386-3901 GCA_964443585.1 uncultured Bifidobacterium sp. | reverse complement strand
TTTCAAAACTTTCCATTTCTGTCGCTTCATCATCGGTTTCATGATCGTATCCTTGCGCATGTAATACACCATGCACGATAAGGTGAGCTACGTGATTTTCCAGTGTGCGTCGTTGTTCTTTGGCTTCACTTATGACGATGTCAGTACAGAGCACGATATCTGCACGCACAATGGCATCGTTCTCATCATTTGAGTCGTTATAAGAAAAAGTTAGTACATTGGTTGCGTAATCTTTACTTCGATAATCGTTGTTTAGATGTCGACCTTCATGCTGGTCTACGAATCGAATAGTGAGTTCAGCAGGCGCTAATTGAGCAGCTTTCACCCAACGCCGTAATTGTGGGCGAGTAACACTAGCTGCCAGCCGTGTGTCAGCAAACTGCACGGTCAGCGAGAGTTTATTTTTTTCGGTCATCTGGCGATAATGTTGCAGCAGCAGCACTGGCTTCATCATACGCATCAACTATGCGACCCACCAGTGGATGACGGACTACATCAGCACTAGTGAAGCGAGTAAAAGAAATCCCACGAACAGACGAGAGCACATTGATAGCATCAATCAAGCCGCTTTTTTGCCCGCGTTGCAAATCAATTTGAGTCACATCGCCTGTGACAACTGCTTTACTACCAAAGCCTATACGGGTAAGAAACATTTTCATTTGCTCAGGCGTTGTGTTTTGCGCTTCATCGAGAATGATGAATGCATGGTTCAACGTACGTCCGCGCATGTAAGCGAGTGGGGCAATTTCTATCGCCTGTTTTTCAAACATTTTTTGAGTGCGATCGAAACCTAATAAATCATACAAAGCGTCATAAAGAGGGCGCAAATAGGGATCAACTTTTTGTGCCAAATCACCAGGCAAAAATCCTAGTCGCTCACCGGCTTCAACTGCAGGTCGAGTCAATACGATACGGCGAACGGCATCACGCTCTAACGCATCGACCGCGCATGCGACTGCAAGATAAGTTTTTCCTGTACCTGCTGGGCCGACACCAAAGGTCACATCGTGCTCCATGATAGATCGCAGATAGTGCGTTTGATGTGGCGTGCGACCTCGCAAATCTGTACGTCGAGTTTTGAGTATGGGGCTGTCAACGGAGGTATCAGTATCAGTCTGTATAACCGCTGCGGGTTGATTTACTTTGGGTGCAGTAGATGCTTTCTGTTCTACGAGTGCGAGCTGAATTTCTTCTATTGATATAGGTTGTTCTGCTTTTGCATAAAATTTTTCAAGCATAGCCACGGCAATGCCAGCATTATCACCATCGGCAATAAATTTTTCGCCACGTCGAAACAGCGTAACATCCAGCGCAGCCGCTATTTGCCTAAGATTTTCATCCAGAGGGCCGCAAAGATGAGCCAGTTTAGTATTGTCTAAAGGGGAAGGTATGAACTGATGTGTTGCGCCAGCATTTTTCATTGTTTGACCACCACATCGCCCCGCAAAGAAAAAGGATGACTGGTTGTGATGAGGATATCAACGAACTGTCCTATTAAGCGGCTGGCTTGTGGTC
>CAYUDI010000018.1:0-2376 GCA_964443585.1 uncultured Bifidobacterium sp. | reverse complement strand
GCTCTTCTGCGCTGCGTTTCGATGGGCCCTCAACTAATACACGCTGGACGCTACCCACCATGGCATCTGAAAAGCGTAGCGTATTTTCTGCAATAACTTTTTGTAGACGTTGAAGACGAGCGAGTTTAATTTCGTGCGGCGTATCGTCGGTAAGATTAGCAGCAGGCGTGCCGGGACGTGGACTAAAAATAAACGAAAAACTATTGTCGTATCCCACATCATCAACTAGCTTCATTAGGGCTTCAAAGTCTTCCTCTGTTTCACCGGGAAAGCCAACGATGAAATCCGAAGCGATGATGACGTCTGGACGAACTGCACGTAGACGTCGAACGATGGATTTGTATTCAAGCACGGTATAACCTCGCTTCATGGCAGCGAGTATTTTGTCTGAGCCGTGTTGCGCTGGCAAATATAAATGACTTACCAGTTTGGGTACGCGTGCATAAACATCAATCAAGCGTTGCGTGAATTCCTTTGGGTGACTAGTGACATAGCGTATGCGTTCTATACCGCTCAATTCTGCAATGTACTCGATAAGCAAGGCAAAGTCGGCAACTTCTCCGTCAGACATGACGCCGCGATACGCGTTCACATTTTGACCGAGCAGAGTGATTTCTTTAACACCTTGATCGACCAGATGTTTTACTTCACCCATTACATCGTCAAATCGGCGGGAAACTTCTTCGCCACGCGTATAAGGAACGACGCAATAACTACAGTATTTGCTGCAGCCTTCCATAATCGATACAAAGGCACTTGCGCCTTCGACCCGGGCAGGGGGTAAGTGATCGAATTTTTCAATTTCCGGAAAACTAATATCGATTTGTGCACGGCCGGTGGAGCGTCTAGCTTTTAGTAATTCAGGCAGACGGTGTAGCGTTTGCGGGCCAAAGACAACATCCACATAAGGCGCACGGCGAATAATGGTAGCGCCCTCCTGAGAGGCAACACACCCCCCCACGCCTATCATTAGATTGGGGTTTTTCAGTTTGAGCTCACGTACTCGACCCAGATCAGAAAATACTTTTTCCTGAGCTTTTTCTCGCACCGAGCAGGTATTAAACAAAATAATGTCGGCATCATCGGGAGTGTCGGTCTTTACGATACCTTCAGAGACATTTAGTACGTCTGCCATTTTGTCCGAGTCGTACTCGTTCATCTGACAGCCAAAGGTTTTTATGAATAATTTTTTTTGCATGCGGGCCAAAAGAGTGAGGCAAACGGGCGTCGCTATGGGAGCGAGCGTAGGGGGTATTGCTAGGTTTAATGCATAAAATTATAGCAGGGACAGCGTCTGCTCGTACCCTCTTGCGGCTACCTAATGGTTCTCTAGTCGTGCTATGAGACAGCAGTAGTTCATAAAAAGCCCGTAGTATCAACATCGCTGGTTTTTTATTGATCAACTAATCGATGTCAGCCCTTTTCCGCGATGGCTTTTTAAGCGGATTCTACTGAGGCAGCGAACCCTCGCAGCCATGGCTCAAGGTGTGCAATATCAACCGTTCGCTTTTCAAACATCGCGATCATTTCGGCATGGATTTGTCTGGGAGATCGCTTTAATTGCCAACCATTGATGCGTAGGAATACATCGGCACCCGAGAAAGCGATGCGTTTGTTGCCATCCACAAAAGGATGATTGATCGCGAGACTCTCCAGCAGCGCAGCCGCTTCTGTCACGATGTCTTCGTAATAGCCTGTTTGTGGACGAAACAATGCGGCCTCGAGTGCTCCAAGGTCACGTACGCCTGGCGCACCACCATAGCGATGCATCAAAACCGAGTGCATGCCGAGTACGTCAGCCACTGTCAGGTAATCGTGCGCCACGCGTTACTTTGCTAATTCCCGGTAGAGATCGTCAAACTCTTCCAGGCTGGAGGCAAAAGATTCCATCACATGTCGACGAGGGCGCTCTTTTTGCTGCCGGTCAATGTAGTCGCGCAAAGCTTCATCTAGCACCGCCTGGAACTGGCGTCCTTGGTTTTCGGCGATCTGGCGCAGTGCGGCCAGCACGTCAGGTGCGGCTTGGGAAGAGAATTTTTCTCGCACGGGAGTAGTCATAGTTACCTTCATCATGATAAATCTTGAAATTTCATGATAAAACAAGACGGGTGGGTGGGCTAGTCACATGAACACTACCGTAAATGATGCGTAATAGACCTTCGAGACAGAATTCTAGAAATAAGTCCTTGAATACGCTGTATTTATTGAATTTTTATGCTTCAGCCGGGTGACGAAGGAAACTCTAAAAAACTCGGCCAACGGAAGAAAAATGGAGGAAGAACGCGCGGGATCTGATTAAATTCCTCGAGTATGTAAAGGAATTTGGTGGTGATAGGTGGATTTGAACCACCGACCCCAGCATTATGAGTGCTGTGC
>CAYUDI010000017.1:0-21274 GCA_964443585.1 uncultured Bifidobacterium sp. | reverse complement strand
GATAACGACGAGTCTCTGCTGCGGGCACCGTCGATGGAGCACCGCGATGAATAAACTTCGTTTTACCAGCGCACTCAATAAAAAAATCTTGAGCAAACGCTAGCGCTGGTATAAACAATACCAAGGCAATGACTGATTTCATCGTATCGCTTTACGCTACGCCATTTAATACGATATCAATCCGATTTCGCCAGCAAATCAAAATGCTCGACCTTCGGCGGCGACGCAAAATAAGGACCAACGATACCGCGCCACTGCGTAAATAATTCGGAACCACGAAAATCGACGGTGTGATTTTCCAGCGTGTCCCAAAAAACCATCAATACATAGCGTTCTGGTGATTCGATACCTTTATTGATTTTGTAACCGCGAAAGCCCTTGGCTTTGCTGATGGCATTTTGTACGCCATGAACGATGGCGCTATCGAATTCGGTTTGCTTACCCGGATGGATTTCTATGTCGGCGAGTTCAAGGATCATGATTTTTATAACACTCTCTAGTAATGTCTGGATGAAATGGCTATTGTAAGCTTGCCTATTGCATTATCTCACCATGAATGTCCATGCCCAACGGCCGCCTATGCTTGTAACCCTGTTTGATTACGATAAAGAACAACGCTCTACCTTAGAAGCGTTGTTGAATAGTGCTGGTTACTTGTGCACGAGTTTTGTAAGCACTAAATCGCTGATCGACAGCCTCAGTGTGGCAGAACCTGACTTGCTGATTGCTCACTGGCGCTCGGAAGAAGAGGCCCTCACCTTCATAGAAAAAATAAAAAACCTGTGGCCCACCCTGCCCTTTTTAATCATTACGGGGCGAGCACCGGACAATGCACTTGCGCATCTACTGGCTGACAGCCCAGCGGATTTTCTTATCAAACCCATACGACCTGCTGAATTTCGGCTGCGGATGAACATACTGGCTACCCGACATCGTCCCGATGCAATCAAAGACGATAGTCTGACGTTCGGCAATTACACTTTTAATAAGCGATTGGCTCGGGCAATGCTAAATGGGCAATCAATCTCTCTGACCCAAAAAGAATTCGAACTCGCCTTATTTTTTTTCCAAAACCTGGGGCGCCCTCTGTCCCGAGCCTTTATCCACGAGGCGATCTGGTCTCAGGATGCCGAATTTTCTTCCCGCACACTCGATACTCACATATCCAGAGTTCGTAAAAAGCTGGGTCTTAAGCCTGCAGCTGGCTACAGACTAGCGCCCGTTTACAGTTTCGGCTATCGATTGGAAGTTTTGAGGGACTAGCCGACTGGCGAGCAAGGTCTATAATAGGCCAGTGTCAACTTTAACTGACTCGTCCAGCATGCACCTGCTCGCCGTAGGGCTCAATCACACCACTGCCCCAGTCTCGCTACGCGAGAAAGTGGCTTTCCCTGCTGACCAACTCGGTCAGGCGGTGGCTTCGGCGTGCGCGTGGTTTGATAACTCGGGCACGCGTCCTCAATCGCAAGAAGCCGCCATACTGTCTACCTGTAACCGCACCGAAATCTACGGCGCCAGCGCCAACGATGGCAATATTGAAGCCGCTCTTGATTCGACTGCGCGTTTTGTCGCGGATTATCACAAGTTACCTTTTTCCGAACTTCGCCCTTACTTGTATGCCTTGCCTCAGGATGAAGCTGTCAGACACGCTTTTCGCGTTGCCTCTGGCTTAGATTCCATGGTCTTGGGTGAGCCGCAAATCTTAGGTCAGATGAAAGACGCCGTTCGCCAGGCAGAAGCCGCAGGCGGACTCGGCACGTATCTTCACCAAATGTTCCAGCGCACCTTTGCTGTTGCCAAGGAAGTACGCTCCACAACAGAAATCGGCGCTCACAGTGTTTCTATGGCGGCTGCGGCTGTTCGTTTGTCTGAACGAATTTTCGACAAGCTCAGCGACCAGCATGTATTGTTTATCGGTGCCGGCGAGATGATAGAGCTGTGCGCAACTCACTTTGCTGCGCGCTCACCCAAAACCATAACTATCGCCAACCGCACCATAGAGCGCGCCGAACAACTCGCCGATCGCTTTGGTGGTAAGGCCATGCGGCTGGCCGAACTACCCGACCAACTCGCACATTTCGATATAGTGGTTTCTTGCACGGCCTCTTCTTTACCCATCATAGGTTTGGGTATGGTTGAGCGCGCCATCAAGGCGCGCCGTCGCAAACCTATCTTTATGGTCGATCTTGCGGTGCCACGCGATATCGAGACCGAAGTATCGCGACTCAATGACATCTTTCTCTATACCGTTGATGATCTGGGAACCGCGGTACAGATCGGTATGGAAAATCGGCAATCTGCTGTTGCACAAGCAGAATCCATTATCGATACACGCGTTCAGGCATTTATGAATTGGGTGGATAGCCGCGCGGTAGTGCCTCTGATACAAAACCTGCAAGAGAGCAGTGAAATAATGCGTCAAGTCGAACTTGAACGTGCACGCAAGCTACTGGCCAAAGGTGAAGATATCGAGGTCGTGCTTGAAGCGTTATCAAAAGGCCTAACGGCTAAATTCCTGCATGGCCCACAACAGGCACTGCATACGGCTGACCCAGACGAGCGCGCTCGTCTCGCACAATTACTGCCTCAACTGTTCCGAACCAAGCGCTAGCTACGCTAGTCACACATGTAGTTGCCCTCACGCTTAGTCAGTAAGCGTCGTCTATGATTTATCCATCCCATACATGAAACCTTCGCTGCTACAGAAGCTGGACCAACTTGCTCAGCGTCTTGAAGAAGTCGGCGCTCTGCTAAATCAAGAAAATGCCACTGCCGACATGGATCAGTACCGTCGGCTCACGCGCGAACACTCGGAACTCGAGCCACTGGTTGCATTGCATGCTCAATGGAACCAGGCCAATGATGATTTGCGCGCCGCCCGCGACATGCTCTCTGATCCGGAAATGAAAGCGTTTGCGCAAGAAGAAATCGATGCGGCTCAGAGCCGTGCAGAGCATCTGGAAATTGAATTACAAAAGATGATGCTGCCCAAAGATCCTAATGACGAGCGCAATATTTTTTTGGAAATTCGCGCTGGCACAGGCGGTGATGAATCGGCATTATTTGCGGGTGATTTGCTGCGCATGTACATACGCTATGCCGAGCGGCAACGCTGGCAAGTCGAAATGGTGTCAGAGTCTGCGTCAGAAATTGGCGGGTACAAAGAAGTGATCGTGCGCTTGGTTGGTATCGGGGTGTATTCACGAATGAAATTTGAGTCTGGTGGACATCGCGTGCAACGCGTACCGGAAACCGAGGCCCAGGGAAGAATTCACACCTCAGCATGCACAGTTGCTGTCATGCCTGAAGCGGATGAAATAGGAGAGGTTGAAATCAACCCGTCAGAACTTCGTATTGATAGTTACCGTGCATCAGGTGCAGGCGGGCAGCACATTAACAAAACCGATTCGGCTGTGCGCATTACTCACCTGCCAACGGGCATAGTCGTTGAGTGTCAAGATGATCGCAGTCAGCATAAAAACAAAGCGCAGGCGATGAAGGTTCTGGCAACGCGCATTAAAGATGTTCAATTGCGGGCGCAACAAAGCTCCGAAGCAGCAACCCGAAAATCATTGGTAGGTTCAGGCGATCGTAGCGAGCGCATACGCACCTATAATTTCCCGCAGGGTCGAATCACTGACCATCGCATTAACCTAACCCTCTACAAACTTGAAGCGGTTATGGAGGGTGATTTGGATGAACTCACCAGCTCGCTGATGGCCGAGCATCAAGCCGAACAACTAGCTGCACTAGCAGAGTCCAATTAATATGAATAAATTCGCAAAACCTGCCATAGTTTTAGTGGCTCTCATTTCTCTTTCACTACTGGCTGTGGGTTTATATATGCAGCTAGTTTTGGATATGTTGCCCTGTCCACTTTGTATATTGCAGCGCTACGCTTTCGCTCTTACTGCGTTGCTGTGCTTGATCACTATTTCACTACCTACAAATTATTTGCGTGCAGGAGCTGCCAGCGCGTCGCTTGCTTCTCTTGCTGGCGCTGGCATTGCGATACGCCACTTGTGGGTCAAAGCACATCCAACCATATCGTGCGGTATTGATGCACTCGAAGTCGCTTTAAATAAACTTGTTTTCGCAAACTGGCTACCCACATTGTTTCAGGCTGACGGTCTGTGCACCACAGAATACGAACCTATTCTTGGGTTATCGATACCCGCATGGGCACTCATCTGGTTTGCTATCTTCGCACTCTCTTTGTCGTTGATTGCTCTACGCTACCGCCGTCCTGCATGAATGTAGAAGAATTACTCAAGGCAGCTCCCATATCACCTTTGGAAGCTCGCATTCTTATCGCGCACAGCATGCAGTGGTCGCGCGTACAGTTGATTACACAATCCAAAGATAGCCTTACTGCTACTCAAGTGGAAGCGATACAGCGCTTAGTTGAGCGTAGGCTGCAAGGTGAACCAATTGCTTATTTAACCGGGCACCGTGAGTTTTATGGATTGATGTTTGCAGTAACGCCCGATGTATTGATACCTCGCCCGGAAACCGAATTGCTGGTGGAGCTATCTATTGAGCGAATGTCATCTAGTGCTCGTGTGCTCGACCTGGGTACTGGCTCCGGAGCAGTTGCTATTGCGTTAGCCCACCATCGACCCGACGCTCATGTAGTTGCAACCGATGTAAGCACCAAAGCTCTTGAGCTAGCCCGGAAAAATGCATTGAGCAATCAAGTACAAGTCGATTTTTTACTGAGTAATTGGTACGAAGTCATCAGTGAAAAATTTACTCTGATCGTGAGTAATCCGCCGTATATTGCTGCAGGTGATGTGCATCTAACCCAAGGTGATTTACGCTTCGAACCTGCAGAGGCTCTGACAGATCACGCAACCGGTTTAACGGCCATCGAAAAAATTATTCATGGTGCGCCTGCGCATTTAGAAACGGATGGTTGGCTGCTGGTAGAACATGGTTATGATCAGGCTAGTGCTGTGCGTGAATTATTTGCTCTCGCTACTTGGAGTGATGTGCAAAGTTGGCGTGATCTGGCGGGTATAGAACGCGTTTCAGGAGCGCGACTCCATTAAATAACCGCACTAAGAATTTAAGCCACACACTAAAAATTTCAACCTATTTTTTCATATAAAAACTAGTTATGCTTCCTTCGATAGAACAACGCCTCGCCAAAGAACTCGCTGCCCGCACCGATCAAGTCTCTGCTGCTATTGCATTACTCGATGATGGCGCTACCGTACCGTTTATTGCTCGCTACCGCAAAGAGGCAACCGGTGGACTCGATGATATTCAATTGCGCTTACTGGAAGAACGCCTGCGCTATTTGCGCGAGCTGGAAAGTCGCCGCGAAACGATACTTGCCTCCATCGAAGAGCAGGGCAAAATGACTCCCGAACTCAAGAAGGCTATCGAGAATGCTGAAGACAAAACACTACTCGAAGATCTGTACTTGCCGTATCGTCCTAAGCGTCGCACGAAAGCACAGATAGCCATGGAAGCAGGACTCGAGCCCCTCGCTAATAGCTTACTCGATGATCCAACGCTGTCGCCAGATATCGAAGCCGAAAAATATTTATGCGCCGCCTTCACTACCGAACAAGGCGAAAACCCAGGTATACCCGATACCAAGGCAGCACTTGATGGAGCGCGTCACATCCTCATGGAGCGATTTGCCGAAGATGCACTTTTACTCCAGAGCTTGCGTGAATACCTGGTTGAACATGGCGTTGTCGATGCTAAAGTCATCGAAGGCAAACAAGACACCGGTGAAAAATTTTCAGACTATTTTGAGTACTCCGAAAATCTTTCAGCCATACCTTCCCATCGTGCTTTAGCTTTATTACGTGGACGCCGCGAAGAGATACTCTCAGTATCCCTTAGGCTCGATAGCGAAATAGAAAAACCCAAATGGGATGCTCCGCAAAATATGTGCGAAGCGAAAATCAGTTCGCATTTTAAAATTAGTCAAAAAAATCGTGCGGCTGATAAATGGTTGCTCGATACGGTACGTTGGACCTGGCGCGTCAAAATCTTCATGCATCTTGAAACTGAATTAATGACTAAGCTGCGTGAAGATGCCGAAGCTGAGGGCATACATGTCTTTGCACGAAATCTAAAAGCCTTATTACTTGCTGCACCCGCAGGTCCGCGAGTCACCATGGGACTCGACCCCGGTCTGCGCACAGGCGTGAAAGTAGCCGTGGTGGATGCTACGGGTAAGGTGGTCGATACATCCACTATCTATCCTCATCAACCTCGCAATGACTGGGATGGTTCATTGCACACGCTCGCACAGCTGGCTCGCAAGCATCATGTATCACTGGTCGCTATTGGTAATGGCACGGCATCGCGTGAAACGGATCGCCTAACGCAAGACCTTATCAATCAACTCACCGAATTAAAGCTCCATAAAATTGTTGTATCTGAGGCTGGAGCTTCGGTTTATTCAGCCTCTGAATTTGCATCAAAAGAATTACCTGACCTGGATGTCTCTATAAGGGGTGCGGTATCGATTGCACGCCGCCTGCAAGATCCGTTAGCTGAATTGGTAAAGATCGATCCAAAATCGATAGGTGTTGGTCAGTACCAGCATGATGTTTCCCAAACCCGGTTAGCGCGCGCCTTGGATGCAGTAGTCGAAGATTGTGTTAACGCGGTGGGCGTGGATGTCAACACAGCTTCAGCACCCTTGTTAGCCCGAGTATCAGGACTCAGTAATACTGTCGCTTTAAGTATCGTTAATCATCGCGATCAAAAGGGCATGTTCCGCTCGCGCGCTGCGCTACTTGACGTTCCACGACTAGGAGACAAAACCTTTGAGCAAGCTGCTGGGTTTTTACGCGTAATGAATGGTGATAACCCACTAGACAGCTCTGCCGTTCATCCGGAATCGTATCCACTGGTTGAAAAAATTCTTACCGACATCAAGCGTGATGTGAAGTCCACGATGGGTGACAGCACTTTACTCAAGTCACTCGATCCTAAACGCTTTGTCGATGAGCATTTCGGATTACCCACCGTAATAGATATTTTGAAAGAACTAGACAAGCCCGGCCGTGACCCACGTCCAGCCTTTGTGACGGCAAGCTTTCGTGACGGCGTCGAAGATATGAAAGACTTGCAAACGGATATGATTCTTGAAGGAGTCGTTACCAACGTTGCTGCATTTGGGGCGTTTGTCGATATCGGCGTTCATCAAGACGGCCTGGTACATATCTCTGCCCTATCCAATGAATTCGTGAAAGATCCCCACGCGGTTGTGAAGGTGGGCCAAGTGGTCAAGGTGAAGGTGCTGGAAGTCGACCAGAAGCGCAAACGGATTGCGCTAACCATGCGGCTCAATGACACGGCTTCAGCGCAGGATCAGCGGCGTATGGGGACAGAAAGGCCCGACCCTCGTGAACGAAATGCTAAGCCTCGATCTACTCAGGAGGCAGCGCCAGCCGGTAACGCCATGGCGGCGGCCTTTGCCAAATTAAAAAATTAAATTAACACCCTAAAGGCAGCCGACGTACCCAGCCACTTTTCCATATAATGTGGTTTCACCCTTATATCTCTACAGAGGACGCAATGAGCGACGTTAATTCCTGGATTAAAGAAACAGTCAGCACCCATTCAGTAGTGCTATTCATGAAGGGCACCGCCCAATTTCCACAATGTGGATTCTCAGGCCGCGCCATTGAACTACTCAAAGAAACTGGCGTAAAAGACCTCGTCACCATCAACGTACTCGACGACGATGAAGTCCGCCAAGGCATCAAGGAATTCTCCAACTGGCCTACGGTTCCGCAGCTTTATGTCAAAGGCGAATTCATAGGTGGAACCGACATCATGGTGGAAATGTTTGAATCAGGTGAGCTTCAGACCCTGCTGAAAGCGTAGTCTTTATGAAGCGCATAGTCGTTGCTATCACCGGTGCCTCTGGCGCCCTGTATGGCATACGACTGCTGCAATGGTTGCGCGCAAACCAGCAGATAGAAACGCATCTGATGATCTCAGATGCGGGTGTGCTTAGTGTTCATCACGAGCTCGACATGAAGCGTAAGGATATCGAGGCACTGGCCGATGTGGTCCATAGTGTGCGCGATGTGGGGGCGTGTGTTGCCAGCGGATCGTTTCATTCAGCGGGCATGATTGTCGCTCCCTGCTCAATGAAAACCTTAGGCTCTATCGCCAATGGACTTTCCGACAACCTGATATCGCGCGCTGCCGATGTCATGCTCAAGGAACGACGACGCTTGGTATTAATGGTGCGAGAAACACCGTTTAATCTTGCCCACTTACGTAACATGACCTACGTCACTGAAATGGGTGGGATCATCTATCCGCCCCTACCTGCGCTCTACCAAAAACCCCAAACGATCGAAGAGATGATAGATCACACCGCTGGCAGAGTATTGGATTTATTCGATATCGACCAGGCGCTGGCGCCGCAATGGCAAGGACTCAAGTTAGCGCGCGCAGACTCTTGATCAAGTGCGCCCTTTCATCGACTCTGGCGTCTCTTGATTTTGTTCGTTCTGTAATTCTCGCTTATCCCGCAGACCACTGACCATACGATCGACAGCGGCCTTATAGCCTGACATAGAAAATTTACTTACCTTGAATTTTCCATCACTTAACGGAAAAGCAAAACCAACAACGGCCGTTTTCTGAAATGCCTGATTCATGGTCTCTGATTCGTTGAACCAGTAAACCAAAATATCGCCATTAGCCGTAGTTACTGGTTCACATACAGCCTCGACTGACAAAGCCCCACCCTCAGTGGTGACCATTAATGGATAATTACCGCTAGGCTCACAGTCTATGCCATTGGCGAAGTAATATCGGCAATATCCTTCGGCGCATAAAATTCCAAAGGTCGACATACCGTTTTCATGAGTGGTGGCTTCACCCATACCTTCGAAAAACTGGGAAGACCAGTCCCCATGCTCTACACGATTATCGGCAAGTGCCAATAACGGTAAAAATAAAAGCCACGTTAACCCTGTGAGCGCGAAACGCATAGAAAGCTCCAAAATTTTTATAACGAAAAAATAGTCTGTACCTACGAATTCATTTATTAATCAACGTCTAGAGTCGCTTGGCCCAATTCAGACACTTCGATGCGTACTTTGTCACCGGCGTTTAACCATTGTGTTTGAACCACACTACCCAACAATACAAATTCGCCCGCTTTAATCCCGGGCAATCCATGCTCACCATGGGCATTGGCAAGCCACGCTAATGCATTCAACGGGTGATCCATGACCAACGAGCTGATTCCGCTAGCAACTTCAACACCATTAATCCATGTTCGACCAGTCAATCCAGCCAAATCGAGATGACGCCAATTAGTCACTGGATCTCCAAGTACGCAACCTGCATTATAAAAATCATCTGCAGCTAAGGTTCTTACGCCAAGCGCACGATAGTCTTCATAGCGCTCATCAACGAGCTCCATACCGACCATCACTTCACCCACGGCATTCTCGACGCTTTCACGCGTATAGGGCATGGATCTGGGCAAGAGATCATGCGCTAGACGAACTGCGATTTCACATTCGATGCCAATTTTTACAAAGCTATTGCGCTTAACGCGACCATGCTTATGCATGACCGTTTTATCAAATACCCGACCCGTGGCGGGATGATCGATATTAACAAAAGCCTGCATAACTGGCGTAGTGCAGCCAATTTTGTGACCAACCACATTGCCTTGCCCATTGGCTGTCAACAAGACATTTAATGCGGTTTGAATTTCATAACATTCCGTCATATCGTTCGGTACCAAATCAGCTGGTAAATGCGTAATCGGCGTCAAAGACAGGCGCTGCTGCATTAATAACCCAGCTGCTTGTTGTGCTCGTGCTTGCAAGATATCTCCTTACTGGTCAAAGTGCTTTAATAGTGCGTTGTATCAAGTCTAGCAAAATTATTATTTCTATCCCGTTTTCTGTTTTTATCGCGCTGGTATGTACTCGATCGAGTGAAAATTTATGCTTTTTTTGGGGAAGTCGCTGCGAAATTTTCATGCATTAAAAACGTAAATATTAGGCATTTATGAGGGGTATAATCCGCCGGTTTCTCGTTCCTGTACAACCGCACCACGGAGAATAAGCAATGGATTCAATCTTAAAACAGGCAGCATGGCTAGCACTTGCTCTGGTAGGCGCAATCGCGCTGGGCACCGTTGCGCTCTCGCGCGGCGAAAGTATCAATGCTCTGTGGATAGTTGTGGCGGCTGTCGCCATTTATCTCATAGGCTTTCGGTACTACGCACGCTTCATTGCGCGTAACGTCATGCAACTCGATCCTTCTCGAGCCACGCCCGCAGTCAGATTGAATGATGGCCTGGACTACGTACCTACCAACAAACACGTACTGTTTGGACATCACTTTGCAGCCATCGCTGGCGCTGGTCCATTAGTCGGGCCGGTACTTGCAGCACAAATGGGCTATCTGCCCGGCATGATGTGGATACTAGTCGGAGCCATACTTGCCGGCGCCGTTCAAGATTTCATGATTTTATTTATTTCCACCCGACGTGATGGCCGCTCACTGGGTGATTTAATCAAATCTGAATTAGGTTTAGTACCCGGAGTGATCGCACTATTTGGTACCTTCATGATCATGACTATTTTGCTGGCAGTGCTGGCACTGATCGTAGTCAAAGCATTGGCTGAGAGTCCTTGGGGCACATTTACCGTTGCTGCGACCATACCTATCGCCTTTTTCATGGGTATTTACAGCCGATACATACGTCCTGGCCGTGTAGGAGAAATCTCAGTTATTGGTTTTGTACTGTTGATGGCTTCTATCGTTTTTGGTGGGCATATAGCAGCCGATCCGGTCCTGGGCCCGATGTTTACCTTTAGCGGCAAGGAACTCACCTGGATGCTGCTCGCGTATGGTGTTGTCGCCTCTGTTCTACCCGTCTGGCTGCTGCTGGCCCCGCGTGATTATTTGTCGACCTTCCTGAAAATCGGCGCCATCGTTGCGCTGGCGCTGGGCATCGTGTTTGTTGCGCCTGAGCTCAAAATGCCAGCCATCACAAAATTTATTGATGGCACTGGCCCCGTCTGGGCGGGCTCCATGTTCCCCTTCTTGTTCATCACCATTGCCTGCGGCGCGGTATCGGGTTTCCATGCGCTGATTTCTTCAGGCACAACGCCAAAGTTGTTGGAAAATGAAATGCACGCTCCCTACATAGGCTATGGTGGCATGTTGATGGAATCGTTCGTAGCCATCATGGCGCTGGTAGCTGCTTCTATTATTGAGCCAGGCGTCTACTTCGCGATGAACAGTCCGGCAGCGCTAATAGGAACCACCCCAGAAAGCGCGGCAGCGGCAATTAGCCAGTGGGGCTTTCTTGTTACCCCTGAGATGCTGCAACAAACCGCTGCCAATGTCGGCGAAACAACCATTATTTCGCGCACAGGTGGCGCTCCCACGCTAGCTGTTGGTATGGCAAGTATCTTTGCCTCCGTGTTAGGTGGTCAGGCGATGATGGCCTTCTGGTATCACTTTGCAATTTTATTTGAGGCCTTGTTTATTCTGACTGCAGTCGATGCTGGCACGCGCGTTGGTCGTTTCATGTTGCAAGATCTCATAGGTACCCTAGTCCCCTCCTTCAAAAATATTCACGGACTCGCTTCGAATATCATCGCAACACTGTTGTGCGTGGCTGCCTGGGGCTACTTCCTGTATCAAGGCGTGATTGATCCTCTCGGAGGCATTAACACGCTGTGGCCTTTGTTTGGAATTTCAAATCAAATGCTGGCGGCAATTGCTTTAATCCTGGCAACTGTTGTACTTTTCAAGCTGAAGCGAGAAAAATTCGCTTGGGTAACCATGGTGCCTACCGCCTGGCTTTTGATTTGTACGCTGACGGCAGGTTATCAAAAATTGTTCCATGAAAACCCGCGTATCGGCTTTCTTGCCCATGCCAGCAAGTTCGAAGCTGCAGCTGCTGAGGGCTTGATAGTAGCTCCTGCAAAGTCAGCGGCTCAGATGCAGCAAATAATTATGAATGACTATATCGATGCCGGCTTAGCTGCGATTTTTATTGCAGTCCTGTTATCTGTATTGTTTTTTGGCGTACGCGCTTGTTTGCAGGCATTGCAAAACGCTCATCCAAGCACTGTAGAGGCCGATGCCTCTACTCCGCTGGGCTCGGCTAGTGCTTGAACTTACTGGGACTAACAACATCATGCTAGACGAACTAAGTAAGCTGGGTGCATATCTTGGTCAGACTGCCAGACTCATGGTGGGCTTGCCAGACTATGACAATTATCTTAATCACATGCAGATAACTCACCCAGAACAAACCGTTATGAGTTACGAGGAATTTTTCCGTGAACGGCAGGAGGCCAGGTATGGCGGCAAAGGTCGACTTGCGCGCTGCTGCTAATGTAATCTGGCACGTTACGAGTCCCATTAGCTGGCTAGGACGGGTCACTCCAAAGAAAAAAGCCCGGAATCGTTAAAATTCCGGGCTTTTTATATTTGGTGCCGACTGCAGGACTTGAACCCGCTACCCCATGATTACAAATCAAGTGCTCTACCAGATGAGCTAAGCCGGCTTTAAAATCACACAGAATTATACGTTATTTAATCCGGGTGAGCTTGGGTTTGCCATGTGTCTTAGGTGGCTCAGGGTCCGGTTTGTCATCATCGCTCCTAGTCGAGGCAGTAGCAACAACGGATGTCAGTATGGGTGTACCGGGTGACCGGTCTGAATCGGGACTCAATTTAGCCGCCTGAAGCTTCTTAGATTCTGATTTTTTTTTACGCTCTTGCTGCTCTTCACGTTTTACCTCAAAGGCCATACCTTGGCCATTTTCACGAGCATAAATAGCGCTAACGTTCTCTACAGGTAGCTCTATCTCGCGGGCAACGCCACCAAACCGCGCCTTAAAATGGATGAAATCGTTGTCCATTTTAAGGTTACCGGTAGCATCAAAGCTGATATTAAGAACTATCTCGCCATTCTTGACAAATTCTTCAGGCACTCTGGTTCGCGAATCAACTGTCACCACTATATAAGGGGTGTAACCATTGTCGGTACACCACTCATACAAAGCACGCAATAAATAGGGTTTGGTTGAGGTCTCGGACATAAATCGCTCAGACAGCGGCAGTCATTTATCGGCGCATTACCTTTTCAGACGGCGTCAGTGCCTCGATGTAGGCTGGACGCGAAAAGATACGCTCAGCATATTTCATCAATGGCGCCGCTGTTTTTGACAGCTCGACTCCGTAATGATCTAGTCTCCACAACAATGGCGCAATGGCTACGTCGAGCATAGAAAATTCTTCGCCGAGCATGTATTTATTTTTCAGGAACAAAGGCGCCAGGGTAGTTAAGCGGTCACGAATTTCATTACGTGCTTTTTCATGGCTTTTCTCTGCTGAACGTGATTTTTCATTCTCAAGAGTGTGCACATGAACGAAGAGTTCTTTCTCGAAATTAAATAACATCAGGCGTGCACGGGCGCGCATGAGTGGGTCTGCGGGCATTAATTGAGGATGCGGGAAGCGCTCATCGATATACTCATTGATGATATTGGACTCATACAAAATCAATTCGCGTTCGACAAGTATCGGAACCTGACCATAAGGATTCATGGTCGAAATATCTTCAGGCTTGTTAAACAAATCTACATCACGAATTTCGAAGTCCATTCCTTTTTCAAAGAGGACTAAACGGCAACGTTGGGAAAATGGGCACGTTGTGCCCGAGTAGAGAACCATCATTTTTACAGTTCCTTGGAAACAAAGAGGGTGAGGCGTCTACCGCCTCACCCTGCTGACGAATATTCTGCTTTTGGCTAAAGCCTGTTTTTGTTTTTAATCAAAACATCTTGCAGGGCACGACAAAACAGAACCTGTTATTTGACTTCTTTCCAGAAAGACGCGTTCAAACGCCAGGTTAGAAACACCAAAATAGACATGAAAAGCAACACCCACACACCGAGTTGCTGACGCTTGTTTTTTACCGGTTCGCTCATCCAAGACATGAAACCAACCAAATCGGCAATTTCTGTGTCGTAAGCGCGTGAACTCAGTTTTCCGGGTTTGATTTGTTCAAAGCCTTCAAATTTATGAACTGTTTTCGTTGGATCGTGAGGATCTTTCTCTTCAACAAATTTCGCTTTGCGAACACCTTGCAATTCCCACAGTATGTGTGGCATTGCGACGTTAGGATATACAAGGTTGTTCCATCCAGTCGCGCGGGACGGATCTTTATAGTAAGTACGCAAATAAGTGTAGACGTAATCGGCGCCTGAGCCTTGACCAGATGACTTGGCACGAACGATCACGGAAAGATCCGGAGGTGCAGCGCCAAACCATGCTTTAGCGTCTTTTTCAGACAAGCTCACCTTCATGAGATCACCCACTTTTTCAGAAGTGAACAGTAAGTTAGCCCGAATCTGATCGTCTGTAAGGCCTATGTCACGTAGACGGTTATAACGCACTAACGATGCCGAGTGACAGTTTAAGCAATAATTAACGAACAAACGCGCGCCATTCTGAAGAGCGGAAAGATCATTCCCTCGGTCAGGGGCACGGTCAAGCGGATAGCCACCTTCGGATGCGACAGCCAGCAAAGGCACCAACAACATTGTCGCAAGAACTTGTTTAAGCAGTTTCATTCCTGTTTTCCTTTTGCGACTTAGTGCGGCTGAAAGGTCACGCGACTTGGCACCGGCTTAAACTCTCCCATCCGGCTCCACCAGGGCATTAACATGAAAAATCCAAAATAAATGAAAGTGCAAATCTGCGATACCAGCGTACCTATAGCTGTCGGCGCCTGCACTCCAAGATATCCCAAGATAAGAAAGGTAATACCAAAAGTGATGTAAACAATTTTGTGCCAGTCCGGGCGATAGCGTATGGATTTAACAGGCGAAAGATCTAACCACGGCATACCCGCCAAAATCAGTACTGACACACCCATTAACACCACACCCCAGAATTTCGCATCCAATACCAGCATAGAGATAACAACCACTAGGGCGATCCCCATCACAGCATTTTTTATCAGCTGGGGTAATTTAGTCTTGAGCACGATAAGTGCGGCATAACCTGCCACGCCCAAAATCAACGCCGACATAAATTGCGAGGTAGTCGCGCGAAGTATGGAATAGAACGGCGTGAAATACCAAACAGGCGCAATGTGTGACGGCGTCTTCAGTGGGTCAGCAGGTATGAAATTGTTATATTCGATGAAGTAGCCACCCATTTCAGGAGCAAAGAAAACCACTGCCGTGAAAATGAATAAGAACAACGAAACCCCAAACATATCTTTGGTCGTGTAATAAGGATGCGACGGAATCGTGTCAACACCATGACCGTCCGGACCCAAAGTATCTTTAACTTCAATACCGTCAGGGTTATTGGATCCCACTTCATGTAAGGCAATCAGGTGAGCAACAACCAGTCCTAACAACACCAAGGGAATCGCGATCACATGAAACGAAAAGAAACGATTCAGAGTCGCATCCGAAACGACGTAATCGCCACGTATCCACAATGAGAGATCAGGGCCGATAAAAGGAATAGCACCAAAGAGGTTAACGATAACCTGAGCGCCCCAATAGGACATCTGCCCCCATGGCAGGAGATAACCAAAAAATGCCTCGGCCATTAAGCACAGAAAAATCGCAACGCCAAACAACCAGATCAATTCACGCGGCTTGCGATAAGAGCCGTACAACAATGCGCGCGTCATGTGGAGGTAAACCACAATAAAAAACGCAGAGGCGCCAGTGGAGTGCATGTAGCGCACCAGCCAGCCCCAGGGTACTTCGCGCATGATGTATTCAACAGAAGCAAACGCGAGGTTGGCATCTGGCTTGTAATTCATGACCAAGAAAATACCGGTGACTATCTGTATCACCAAAACCAGCGCGGCCAGTGATCCAAACAAATAAAAGAAGTTGAAATTCTTGGGAGCGTAGTACTTACCCCACTGATCGTTCCAAAGTTTGGTTAGTGGAAAACGGTCGTCGACCCAGCCCAAAGCTTTTTGAGCCATAGGTGCATCTGCGGGTAGTTTTTTCTCGACAAATGCCATGATTAAGCCTCGCCTTTCTCGTCTTTACCAATCGCTATTCGGGTTTCACTCACATACATATGCCGGGGAACCTGGAGGTTATCCGGCGCAGGCTTGTTCTTGTAAACACGTCCTGCCAAGTCAAATGTAGAGCCGTGGCAGGGGCATAAAAAACCGCCTACCCAGTCGTCAGGCAAAGAAGGTTGAGCACCGGTTTGAAATTTGGTACTGGGTGAACAGCCCAAGTGGGAGCAAATACCCACGGCAACCAATATTTCAGGTTTGATAGAGCGGTATTCGTTACGAGCATACGCCGGAGTGAGGTCATCGGCGTTCCGTTCAGATTTGGGATCGGCCACCAGCGAGTCTGTTTTCTTTAATGAGGAAACCATGTCCGGTGTGCGTTTAATAACCCAAACTGGCTTACCTCGCCATTCAACCGTTTTCATTTCACCTGGTTTGAGATCCGCAATGTCAATCTCGACTGGCGCGCCAGCGGCTTTTGCGCGTTCGGATGGCTCAAAGGTAGACACAAAAGCAGTGGTTGCAGCCAAGCCCGCAACACCGCCAGCAGCACAGGTTGCGACCAGCAGGCCGCGGCGACCCGTGTCGACCTGATTTTCGTCACTCATAACAACCCCAATCAATGAAATTGCAAAATTTGTCAGAAACTTCCCTTAACCCGCCATTATAGCGGAGCAGCTTTTTTCTTTCAAAGAAACCCACGAAAGCTTGCTAGGGCGGATTACGCTGTTAACCAAGCGCGGATAGAAACATCTATATAGTGCTTATTTGAAAATAAAAATGAACCAGGCAGCCGCTGATTTGTTCTTAAAAAAACAACCGCGCTATGCTTGTCGGTCGGCAATGGGCTCATCAGCCGCAAGCAGGCCCCGCCGACGCGCCTCATAAACAGCTTCTGCTCTTGAGTGCACCGAGAGCTTGCCGTAAATGTGCTTAATGTGCGTCTGAACAGTTCCTATGGAAAGACCAAGAGCGCTGGCCACTTTTGCATAGGAACTTCCCCGCGCTATGAGTTGCAATATTGCTGCCTCGCGCCGAGTAAGCAAATTCCAACCAGCAGCTACTGGCCCCGCTGGAAGCGTACGTTGCAAACGCATACGCGTTAGTACTTTTCGTGCAATCACCGGACTTATAGGCGAGCCACCATTGAGCACTTCTAAAACAGCACGCACCACTTCTTGGTGGCCTGCTTCTTTCAGAACATAACCCGATGCGCCCGCTTCTATACAGGCTAAAACTTTGTCCTCATCACTGGACATGGTGATCACCATAACGTCTGCCTGGGGATTCAATCGCTGACACGCATCGATTATTAACAAGCCCGAACCATCTGGGAATCCAAGATCAGTTAACAGCAGATCGCACTGATTTAATTTTAACCATAGCAAGGCACAGGCAACTGTGTCACAAGCTCCGGCAAGAACAAGCGACGATTCCTGCTCAATTGCACTACAAAGAAGACGACGAGTAACGGCGTCATCTTCAACAACCATTACTCGGGCACGGCCTGGGGGCGAGATACAACGCATGATGAACACTTAACGAGGCAAACAGGAATCTCATCCGTGGACATTCGCTGCACTTTAGTTCCCAAAGTAGGAATTAAACTTTTTCTGTCACCTGAAAAAATTTGAGGATCAATCGAGAAATTTTTGTTGTGTTTAATAACCACATGATGAGTACCATCCTGAGAAACATTGGCTAGTTAAAAATCAGATGGATTTATTTACTCTGCATATTCTTACTTAGAACAATAAAAATAATCTAACGATATGCATCAATTAATTAACACCGAATAAATCTGTGGTTGTTTTTTGTAATACGTAACAATTAAATTTTCTTTACACAGGATTAGTTATGTCGATGAATTGGTGACGTATACCAAAGTGGTTCGCTACATGTTCGCCCAATGCCTGTACGCCATAGCGCTCTGTCGCATGATGACCGCACGCCAAATAAGGAACACCTGACTCACGAGACAAATGAACGGTTTGCTCAGAAATTTCGCCACTGATAAACACGTCAGCTCCCGCAGCAATACCCTCGGCGAACAACGTTTGTGCAGCACCTGTACACCACGCCACTTGCTTAACAGGCTGCAAAGCATCGCCCACGAGCAAGGGCGCTCTACCTAATTTCATTTCGATGAAATGCGCAAGCTCACCTACTGTTTTTACAGTACTTTGAATATCACCCAACCAACCTATCTCTTGATCCCCGAATCGTGAGCTGAGCTGAAATCCAAGTAGTTTTCCTAATTGCGCATTATTTCCAAGTACAGCGTGCGAATCGAGCGGTAAGTGATAAGCGAATAAATTGACATCATTTTTTAGTAAAAGATGCAAGCGACGCTTCAATTGACCAACTACTCGCGCGTCTTCTCCACGCCAAAAATAGCCATGATGGACGATCACCGCATCAGCACCCAATGCAATTGCCTCCTCCAACAGCGCGACGCTGGCTGTCACTCCACTAATAATCAAACCAATTTGGTTTTTTCCCTCAACTTGTAGCCCGTTTGGGCAATAATCTCGAAAACGAGTAATATCGAGTTCACTGGCAATAAATTTTGTCAGTTCCTCGCGTTGTACTTTCGTTGAATTCATTTCTTTCCCTTTGGCTCTTCCTACTTAGTATGCGTCGTCTCTGGTTGCTTTTTGCGCAGGTTGTCACCGTTGCCCTGGCGCTTTGGTTCATTGTAGCGACCCTCAAGCCTGAATGGCTCGCTCGCAATAATTCATCGGCCCGCATTGAATCCACCCGGGTTCCCGTGCTTGAGGCTTCCGGCCCCGTTACCTCTCAGGCCACTTACCGAGAAGCGGCTCAGCGGGCTATGCCTGCGGTAGTCAATATCTTCACGACCAAGGAAGCAAAACAATCAGCCCACCCGTTTAACAACGATCCTTTATTCCGCCGTTTTTTTGGCGATGGTTTTGGACAAGATGAACGCCAGTTCAGCCTCGGATCGGGCGTTATCATCAGCCCTGAGGGCTACATACTCACCAACAATCATGTGGTTGAAGCTGCAGATGAAATTGAAGTAGCCCTGGCTGACGGGCGTAAAATTCCCGCAAAGCTGGTGGGCACGGACCCGGATACGGACCTCGCTGTCATTAAAATTAATCTGACTGGACTGCCGTCCATTACCCTTGGACGTCTCGACGGTATCAAGGTCGGTGATGTAGTGCTGGCTATAGGCAACCCATTCGGCGTCGGCCAGACAGTTACTATGGGCATTGTTTCTGCTCTGGGCCGCAATCATCTGGGCATCAACACCTTCGAAAATTTTATACAGACTGATGCAGCTATCAATCCAGGAAATTCCGGCGGCGCTCTGGTAGACACCCAAGGGTATTTACTCGGCATTAATACTGCAATCTATTCGCGTAGCGGTGGCTCGCTTGGGATAGGTTTTGCCATTCCCGTAACCACCGTAAAAACTGTGATGGATGCCATTATCAAAAATGGTCAGGTGGTGCGCGGATGGATAGGCGTCGAACCTCAGGACATCACGCCAGAACTGGCGGAAAGTTTTAGCCTGCAAAAATCTTCCGGTACCATCATCGCAGGAGTGTTAAAGGGTGGGCCTGCGGATAAAGCCGGAGTTAAGCCTGGTGATATTTTGATTTCGGTGGCAGACAAACCCGTTACCGATACGGTATCCATGCTCAACCTAGTGGCACAGTTAAATCCTGGTGACAAAGTCAAAGTCACTGTATTACGCAAGTCACGCGAAACAGTGCTCGATTTAACCGTAGGCCGCCGACCTCGCATGAAACAGCCGCGCTTACCTGAAGGCGAATAAGCTATGCACCTGCGTGATCTGGTTCAGTTCTTAAGCGAACTCGAGGAAAACAATAATCGCGCATGGTTTGTGATGAATAAACCGCGCTACGACATACTGCGTGCAGAGTTGCTCGAACTGGTAACGGGGCTGATTACTGAAATTACTCGATTCGATCCTGCCATAGCTGCATGCAACCCTAAAAAAGCGCTATTCCGAGTAAACCGAGATTTGCGATTTGCTCGAGGACGTCCCCCTTACAAAACCACTTTTTCAGCTGCAATAACGCCTACTGGCTTAAAGAAGCCTAGCCAGGGTGGCGGTCCCGCATACTATTTTCACATTGATGCCCGAGGCAATATGCTGATTGCTGGCGGTGAATATCGGCCGCCCGCAGACAGACTGCGTGCCATACGCACTCATCTGGCAAACGATACCAACGGCTTTCGCAAGCTCAGTAAAAATGCCGAGATCAATTCTGTGTTCGGTGGATTAGTACAAGAAGATAAAACGGTGCGCATGCCTAAAGGTTTCGATGTCGACGAACCGCATGCAGACGTTTTGAAATTGAAAAGCTATGTAGCATGGCGCGAAATCAGTATACGTAGCATGGCGCCATCGACTTTACCGAAACGGCTGATAGAAGACTTCAAAATAGTAGCGCCCCTCGTGAAATGGCTGCGCGCTGCTGGCCCTACTTTGTAAGTTGAGTTTGTATCGGATGGATATCAGGCAGGTTCTTCCGGGGCCTTTGTCGCTCGCTCAAATAACGGCGCTAAAAGCAGGCCAACCTCGTATAACAAACACAGTGGAATGGCGAGGAATAACTGGCTCATGATGTCAGGCGGCGTGACTACGGCTGCGATCACAAAGGCTCCGACTATTACATAAGGACGTATGGCTTTGAGCTTTTCTACAGTCACTAAACCCATACGTACCAGCACCACCACCACGACTGGCACCTCAAAAGTGAGGCCAAATGCCAGACACATCGTTAACACAAAATCGAGATAATTCTCTATGTCTGGTGCTACCGAAATCGATTTGGGAGCAAAGTCATTGATGAATTTAAAAACGGTGCCAAAAACAAAGTAATAGCAAAACCCTACGCCTAGTATAAAAAGTAATGACGACGAAATAATAAGCGGCGCCACTAACCGCTTTTCATGCATGTAGAGTCCTGGTGCCACAAATGCCCATGCCTGATAAAGTACCCAGGGCAGTGAAATCATTAGCGCCATCATGAGCGTAACTTTCATAGGCACCATGAATGGCGTAATCACCCCGGTAGCTATCATCTTCGAGCCTTCGGGTAAGGCATTCATCATCGGTTGAGCCAATAAATCATAAATAGCAGCGGCACCCGGCCAAATTGCAAATAAGACGATGAACACAACTAACACGACAGCTGAGGCGCGCACCAGCCTGGTCCGCAATTCGACCAGATG
>CAYUDI010000016.1:0-21425 GCA_964443585.1 uncultured Bifidobacterium sp. | reverse complement strand
GGGCGCCCTATCCATGTCATTGAAGGTCCGCTGATGGATGGCATGAATATCGTGGGTGATTTATTCGGCCAGGGCAAAATGTTTTTGCCTCAGGTAGTTAAATCGGCGCGCGTAATGAAGCAAGCGGTAGCGCATCTCATACCTTACATCGAAGAAGAAAAACTCTTAGAAGAGCAGCGCACGGGTGTGGCTGCTAAAGCTAAAGGAAAAATTGTTATCGCGACTGTTAAGGGCGATGTGCATGACATCGGCAAAAACATCGTGTCGGTAGTTTTGCAGTGTAATAATTTTGATGTAGTGAACATGGGTGTAATGGTGCCGTGTACAGAAATTCTTGCAAAAGCCAAAGCAGAAAACGCTGACATCATAGGATTATCTGGATTGATTACGCCCTCGCTGGAAGAAATGGCGCATGTGGCTAAAGAAATGCAGCGTGATCCCTATTTCCGTGATTTGAAAATGCCCTTGTTAATCGGGGGTGCGACCACGAGCCGAGCGCATACTGCAGTAAAAATCGCCCCCAATTATGATGGGCCGGTTGTGTATGTGGCCGATGCTTCGCGCTCTGTCTCGGTGGCTCAATCCTTGTTAACGCCAGAATCGCGTGACAGTTACATTAGCGAGATTGCGGCCGACTATGTTCGTATTCGCGATCAGCACGCAGGAAAAAAAGCCCTGCCTATGCTGTCTCTGCAAGCAGCGCGCAAAAATAAAATGAACGTGTCGTTTCAAGGTAAGTGCGCTCCGCACAAGCCCAAATTCATAGGGCGGCGGCATTTTAGAAATGTTGATCTTGCGCTGCTTGCTAACTACATCGATTGGGGTCCATTTTTTCAAACCTGGGATTTGGCCGGACCCTTCCCGGCGATTTTGACCGACCCAGTGGTGGGTGAATCTGCCAGCAATGTCTATGGCGAAGCCCAAGCCATGCTGAAGAAAATTATTGATGGCCGGTGGTTAACCGCCAATGGCGTAGTAGCTATTCTGCCAGCGAACACAGTAGGTGATGATGACATCGAGGTGTATACCGATGAAACTAAAACCGAGCTTGCATTTACTTACTACGGTTTACGGCAGCAAACCGAAAAGCCTGTTATTCATGGCGTAGCCAGACCCAATCAGTGCTTGGCAGATTTTGTTGCACCTAAATCCTCGGGCATTACAGACTATCTAGGTATGTTTGCTGTTACTTCAGGCCTTGGTATAGAAAAACACGAAAAGCGTTTTGAAGAAGCTAACGATGATTATTCATCCATCATGCTCAAAGCCTTGGCTGATCGTTTTGCTGAAGCATTTGCTGAATATTTACATGAGCGCGTACGTAAAGATTTATGGGGTTATGCCAGCGACGAAAAGCTGGCAACGGCTGAACTACTCGCGGAATCTTACCGTGGCATACGCCCTGCGCCGGGCTATCCTGCGTGCCCCGAACACACAGTAAAGCACGATGTATTTCGTATACTTGAATGCGAAGATATAGGTATGAGTCTCACGGAATCTTATGCCATGTTCCCCGGAGCTTCAGTATCAGGTTTTTATTTTGGACATCCTGAATCGAAGTATTTCAGCGTTGGAAAAATAGGCGCAGATCAACTTGCCGATATGGCTAAGCGGCGCGGTGTGAGTGAAGAACAGTTGCAGAGTTGGCTAGCGCCTAATTTGTAATTCGGCTGAACTAAATCACTGGCTGACCATCGACGAACACTTTCAATTCACCCTGAGCAAATGCATGCCACGTTTCATTCGTGGTGAGTGGTTCAGTGACGATAATGGCTACGCGATCATTGGGTGTAGTAACTTCGGCAAAATCGACCGTCATATCTTCATCGGATAGCTTGGCCTGAGCAAACGGATATTTCCGCACGATGTAGTGCAAGCGGGTTGAGCAGTGCACATACAATGCCGCGCCGTCGGAGAGCATCATGTTAAAGACGCCATGCGATGCAATCTCAGAGGTAAGCTCACGAAGAGCGCCAGTGAGCGCTGACGGCGACGGTGGTATATCGCCAAAACGTCTTCTAAGCTCTTGCAGAACATAGCAAAACGCACGTTCGCTGTCGGTCGTTCCAACAGGACGAAATGCGCCAGTCAATGCCGGTGAAAATTCTTTCAAATCGCCATTGTGCGCAAAGACCCAATAACGTCCCCACAATTCGCGTATGAAAGGATGGCAATTTTCAAGGGCGACATGGCCCTGAGTCGCTTTGCGTATATGCGATATGACGTTGGTCGATTTGATTGGATACTGTTTGATCAGTTCAGCTACAGGCGATGCAATAGCCGGTTCATGATCAACAAACAAACGGACTCCGGCGCCCTCAAAAAAAGCGATACCCCAACCATCTTTGTGTTCGTCCGTGCCGCCACCTCGTGTCGCAAAGCCCGTAAAGCTAAACACGATGTCGGTCGGTGTATTACAGTTCATGCCAAGTAGTTGGCACATGATGGTCTAATGGGAGTAATTGAGTGCTAACGGTAACACGAAATTTTCTGGCTTTCAGAAGTTCTCTGTGGCGGGTAGTGTTAGCTGGCAGCGCCAGAGCGCGTGGCCCGAGGCGAGGTATTTTTCTTCGAAGGGTGTTAAGAGCACAGACGATGGTTGATAATTCTCGCACTGCGCAGCAACGCCGGTTAGCGCAGTAACTGCAGTTGCAAATTCATCTACATACGTTTTCCAATTACTGCGACATTCGATCTGACCGCCTAGCGCTAACACGGTCGGAAAAATGGGATGCGCATGCCAACGCCGCGAGAGATGATGTTTTTTCGGCCAGGGATTGGGGTAAAGCAGATAGTGATGAGATGGGTATAGAGCTGACTCATGTAAGAGACGCCAGAAATCCACTAAATCAGCACGCACAGTGATGAAGTTATCAGGCACATCACCAGACCAATCAATTTGGCGTGACAATCTGTCAGAGGATTGATCAATACCGATAATGAAATGATTTGGGTACTGCAGTGCGAGTCGTCGCGTCGACAGACCGACACCGCAGCCTGCATCGATGATCAGATCGGGTTTATTAGAATTATTCCAGGCGGTTACTGCGATATCGAAGGCAATGCGGCTGCTGCTAGCTATGGGTTTTTGATAATCAGAAGCAGCTCGCCGCTTAAGCAAGCCATGAAGTTGTTCGTGTATGCCCGTTTGATTACTGGTGATAAACCGGGAATTATGGTGCATTCACGCGTTGACGAAGGTTTTGCTACTACTCAATGAAGCACAACAGGCTGTGCCATAAGTGAGCCATAGCTATCTAAAAATTCATCAAACTCTTCCATGCTAGGCTCAGTAGCGATCAGATCACGCACATGCTGTCTGAAGGTTTCTGCCAATGGGCCAGCAATAAAGATTTCGCGCTGTGCTGGTTTGTCGAGAATTTCATAGCCCCCGAAACGCATGGCTTCTTGTCCTGCTTCGGCGCCAAACTCAAGCACACTGTATTGCTCGCTGTTATAGATGAGATTCATGCCGGCTCCTTGGAGTAAAGACTACATAATCCAACATGGTGCTGTAACACGGCTTTTCAAGAGGCACAGCAAATCATGCGCCTCAATTACTTGGTAATGCCACAATCAAGATCGCGACCCAGTTCCAGCCTACCGCAATATTGATCTTCCTGCAAAAAGTCTCTGACCGACGTGAGATGGGCAGAGTTCGCTAAACTCAAAAATACACGATCAGGCTTTTCCTTCAGTGCACGGTTGAGCATCACGCGCATGGTTAAATTACCAGTACAACATGGGCAACCTGCTGCCATGCGGACAACCTTCATTGATGCTAACGGATCTGGTGATGCATTATTCAAAGCCATGCCTTCCAACAAGGCAATCGCAAATACAGTTGGAGTCATCTGCGTTTTTATTGCGTTCTCGCGTACTGTCTGATTAGCGCCGTAAACTAAATGCAGAATAGTCATCCGGTTTTCTTAGTCGCTTTATTCGACTCTACGCCGAGTTGCTTGAGTTTTCTGTACAGATGAGTGCGTTCTAATCCGGTGCGCTCAGCTACGCGTGTCATGCTGCCACCTTCGCGTATTAGGTGATGTTCAAAATAAGCGCGTTCAAATGCGTCGCGGGCTTCGCGCAGAGGTAATTCGAATGACACGCGGAATTCATTATCAGCAGGCAGGAAGTGATTTGCTGATGCCAGTGTTGGAGGGTACGCATGGCCATTAAAAGGATGTGCTGAAATGGATACCGGTGCTTTATCGGGTACCGCCGAGCGGCCATTGGCATTGAGCATAGTGCCGCGGGCCGATTCCGGAGCGCGTGACAGACCCTGCTGCACAGTACGTAAGAGTTTTTGTAAGGAGATAGGCTTTTCCAAAAAATTCATTGCGCCTATACGCGTTGCTTCGACGGCAGTATCGATGGTGGCGTGGCCTGACATCATGATGACAGGCATGGTCAGCAAACCATCGCGTTGCCACTCTTTGAGTAGCGTCACGCCATCAATATCGGGCATCCATATATCCAGAAGAACCAGATCGGGTGAGCTGGACAGACGTAGCTCTCGTGCCTGATGAGCATCTTCGGCCGTGGTGACCACGTGCCCCTCGTCGCCCAGTATTTCCGAGAGTAATTCCCGGATACCCATCTCATCATCAACTACCAGAATGTTTGCCATGGTTGCCTCTTTATCTCTATCCGATAGACTCGTATGGAAATTGTATTTTTTGCAATTAATAATGTCAAATAATTAAATACTCGCCAGGCGAAGTAGTAGCAGCGAAATGCGTGCCCCAGCCCCATCTTTACGATTTTGCAGCTCTATACGTCCGCCATGCTCTTCAATAATTTTCTTAACCACAGGCAACCCCAGTCCCGTACCCCGGGGTTTGGAGGTCACATACGGCTCAAACGCTCTGGCCATCACTTTGGAGTCAAACCCGGGCCCGTTATCGCTGATGGAAAGGCTTACCGCCGTTCGCGTGGCGCCATCCGCGTCGCTGTAGTGAATAGCCTCGGTGCTAACCTCGATGTGTGCCGCGCGTTGGCCGTTTAGCTCGGCAGTCGCATCCTGGGCATTTTGCAAAAGATTATGTAGGACCTGCCGCAGCTGCGTGGCATCACCCATAATGTTCGGAAGGTTCTGAGCTAAGTGGGTAACTAATTGGTCATTGCTGCGCAAGCCCGCGTAAAGTTCAAGAATTTCGCTGATTAAATTATTGAGATCGAGCGGTTTCAGATCCGGGGGAGGTGTTTTTGCATAATCGCGAAAATTGTCCACCATCTGCTGCATAGCCACCACCTGATTGACTATGGTGTTGGTGCCGCGCTCGAGCAAGGCAGCATCATCACCGCTGAGCTTGGTTTGTAGCTTCATCATCAAGCGCTCGGCTGACAGCTGTATTGGTGTCAGAGGGTTTTTAATTTCATGCGCCAGACGCCTTGCCACTTCAGCCCAAGCTATAGAGCGCTGTCCAGAAATCAAATCTGAAATATCATCACAAACGACCACATGGCCTAGCCCGACGCCTACGGGTAGACGCGCGCCGCGCGCTAGCAGCGTGATTTCTGTGTCAACCTTTTGACCTATCAATCGGCGTGGAATCTCAATCTGTCGCTGCCAATGCCCAGTCAGGGAATCGCTATCGGTCATCGCCGAATGTGCACTTTGCCCGGAAAAAGCAAGGATGATAGGTTCGCTAAACGCGGACAAACTAGTAATGGCGGCAAAGGGCAAGCCCAGAAAAGGTCGCAAGTCTTGATGAAGAATAGTCTCCGCAGAGGCATTAAACGTCACCACGCGCAGCTGATCATCCAAGACCATGACACCCGCTGACATATTCGCCAACACCGACTCAAGGTACGCTTTTGCGTCTTCAAGCGCTTTGCGATTGCGCTCAACAGCTTCGCGCGCATCAGCTAATTGCGAGGTCATCATGTTGAATGACTTGGTTAAGGTTCCCAGTTCATCAGAACTGGCCGCAATAGGACGAGGCGAGAGATCACCTTCGGCTACCGCCTTAGTACCTTCAGCTAGCAATAACAGTGGCTGCGCTAAATCAGTGGCCAATAAAAATGCACTGACCATCGCAGCGAATACCGCCAACAGTAGCGTGAGCGTGAGTGTGATTAAGTAAAAATTTCGTAAACCAGCACGCGCTAAAGAACGCTCCTGATATTCGCCGTAAGCGATTTGTAATGCCTCTGCGTTGGCACTTAATTGTTCTGGTACAGCTTGAATAATTTGTAAATAGCGCGGCTGACTATTAAGTGATAGCAGTGAGCCATTGCCTTGAATAGCCACCAGTACACGCAACCTGAGACCACTTTTTGTTGCGCCAGATGACGAATTTCCACCCTTGTCTGAAGAGGTAACGATACCCTCCGGGCCACCCTCAATTAATCCATAACCACCCATAGCCCGTGCGCGTGAAATCATAGACGTCGTAGGCATGTCGGGTACAAGATTCGACAAGGTGCTCGACGTACTGGCAATCAACTGGCCCGCTCCGGTGACGACGATGGCATCATTGAGTTGATTGCGTTCTATGGTGCGTGCCAGCTGTGCGGCCAACATAGAGTCGGACATTTCAGAGAGTTCAGCAGCGACTACGCGCGCTTTTTGACGTAAGTCTTTGAGTGACGCATCCAGCGCGCTGCGGCCCAGTGTTAAACCAGACTCAAGAGCTGTTTCTACTTTGACGTTGAACCACGATTCAATCGAGCGGGATACAAATTGAACTGAGACTAAGTAGATCACCAGGCCCGGTAACACGCCTATTAATGTGAACATGAATACTAAGCGCGTCATCAGCCGAGACCCAAAACGATTTCGGCGATAGCGGCTAATCAAGCGAGCTAAAAGAAATAATACCAACAGAAAAAGTGCTGAGCCCACCAGTACGTTGGCACCTACTATCCATGAGTAGTAGGTTTCAAATAAAAGAGTGTTGTCACTGACGGTCGCCAAGAGAAACAGCAACATGCTGACCGTAAATGCGGCAGCGATGAGCAGATAACGAAGCGTGCGTGTCACTTGGGCTCCGTCTTGTAATTAAAGCGTGTCCAGCCAGACGACATACGCCAATCACCGCTACCTAGTGCATTCACCTGTATGAGTTTCGGAAGCTGCGATACGTCTAAGCTAAATTGAACGGAGACCGTGTAACTTGCATCGGGCTTGAGCGCGCCAGGTTCTGCTACCAACCACCGACCCGGGTGGCGCAGCAAGGCAAGCAAATCATCGAATCGTGAAAAACTTCGGTACAAATTTCCATCGACCGACGCTCGATATTGGCGTGTTAGAACATTGTAGGAAACGCGGATATTGCGGCTAGTTTTAATGGCGACATCATCAAGCCAATACCAACGCGGCCTCGATACTTCCAGCTGAAGTTTGAAATGCAGAGGTATGCCTCGAGAGAGCGCATCTTCCAAAGCGTGTGTCAAATCAACCGAGTAATTGGTTGAGAGCGAATAACCCTCGTCAGTGGCTTCGAAAGTAGCGTCAATAAATTCTATGCCATCGGCAGCCAATGCAGGCATGACGGTCGCCATGCACATCGCCGCTAGTAAGAATCCAGAGAAAATTTTTCGGATCCCAAACCAGAAGCGGCAAGCGATGTGACGACAATGTAAAGGTGACACTAGCCTGAAAAATCCCACGTATTCTTACCTTGCCCTTTGTGCCGGATTGGGGAGTTGCCGTGAGTGGTAAAAAAACCACGCTCAGGGAACCCCGGCGATAGTATCAAAACAAGGGCTTTTGGAGTAGCGCAAAGAACAAGCCGTCCTGATCTTGGTTATCCGCTGCCATCGGCACGAGCTGTCCTGGTGCTGGTAAACGCGTATGCGCATGTCGGCGGCAGAAAGCCTCGGCCTGCAACTCGGACTCTTCAGGCCAGATAGAACAGGTAACCAATAGCATGAGTCCCCCGGGCCGCAGCATGGACCACAAGTTATTCAGAATATCGGCAGCTAGCCGTGCCAGCGCAGCGGAGTCTTCAGGTCGTCTTAACCAGCGTATGTCTGGATGGCGTCGCACTATGCCCGAGGCAGTGCAAGGCACATCAGCCAAAATCCGATCAAACAGCTGTCCATCCCACCAATCCTTGCGTCGTGCATCGCCGCACAGGAGTTCGGCTTCAAAATCGAGGCGATCCAGATTTTCCTCTACGCGCTTTAGCCGGGCTAGGTCATTATCTAAAGCTACTAGGCGTATGTCTTCAAGCTCAAGTAAGTGCACGCTCTTGCCGCCTGGTGCGGCGCAAGCATCTAACACACGCATGCCAGATTCGAGCTGCATCAAAGGCGCGGCCAATTGAGCTGCGGCGTCCTGCACTGACACCCATCCTTGGTTAAACCCTGGAATTTCAGACACTGGTGTGGGTTGAGCCAGTCGTACCGCGCTAGGGCCGATCTGGGTTGCCTCGACCTGCTGCTGAGATAAAAGGTCAAGATAGTCTTGCACGCTGCCTTTTAGTCGGTTGACTCTTAGCGTAAGCGGCGGTCGTTGATTGCCTGCCTGCAGAATCTCTTCCCATTGTTTAGGCCAAACTGTGCGTGCTTTATCTATCCACCATTGCGGATAATTTAACCGTGCTTCATCGGATGCTTGCGTTGTAGCCGGCAACCTGTCCCGCTCGCGTAGAAAGCGCCGCAAGACCGCATTGACCACGCCTTTTGCGCGCGTTAGTTCAGGATCGGCGGCGCAGGCTGATACCGCTTGATCCACCACGGTATGGTCTGCATACGGTCGGGTGGTATCAGCCAACAATCCCAAGCTTATGCACAAGAGTGAACCTAGTCGAGCGGGTGATGGCGGAGAATCTAATAGGAGGCCCATAAGCGCATTACTTTGGCCCCAACTTCTCATGCTGCGATAACAGAGATCTTGTATGGCTCCACGAGATTGCGGCGTAGCTTGTACCGCCGCAAACGTAGAGCTGAGCGCTTGAGGTAATGAGGTACCTGCACTCACCATCTCTAATGCACGCGCTGCGCCATCCAGCGCAAACGCCAATGAATCAGGTGCTAATTTCATGGCGCGACCTTGGCAGGTAGCTGCTCTAACCACGCACTCACATCATCAAAGACGGTAGTCGAGTGAAGTTCGTTAAACAGTTCGTGGTAAAGCGTTTCGTAGGTATGTAAGCGTAAAACCTTTTTGGGGCAAGCTTGGGCAAATTTCAAGCTGCCAGACGAATCAACTAGCCTGTCGTCGCCAGCCACAAGTAGCACAGTAGGTAGGGTAAGCGCAGCAGCGTGTAGATGAACATCGGTCATAGCGTCTAGCATGGAGTTGAGTAATCGCGCACTGATGCGGCTATGGACTAAATCATCGTTACGATACGATGCAATGACTTTAGGATCATGTGACAAGTAGGTGGTTTTTAAACCATTCGAAAGTGTAAGTCCAGGTGCTAAGGAGCTTAGTATTTTTAGTAGTGCACGCTGTATAACGTTCATGCGTATGGCCAGCGCAGGCGCTGATAACACCAGACCGTCCAGAGTACAGGATCCGGATAAAGCGACCTTCGCTGCAAACAATCCTCCCATGCTATGCCCCAGCAATAAGTGCCGCGATACTGATTTAGGGCAGTTTGCTTGCCAGTGCCGTATGACTGCATGAGCATCATCGATCAGCGCAGTGTGATGAGGAGTATCTCCGCGTTCACCCTGGGATTTTCCATGCCCGCGATGATCATAGCTGCGCACTGCATAGCCATGGGCACAAAAAAATGCAGCAACATGCTCATAGCGTCCACTATGCTCACCCAGGCCATGCATGAAGACTACGGCTGAATGAGGAGCGCTCGAGGGAAAATAATCGGCGCAATGCAGCCGCGTGCCATCCTGCATTTCCAGCGTCGAAAACTGCGCCTTAGCCATCACACGCCCCACATGACGAAGGTCTTTTCTTTATGCGCAGCGCGCATCATTTCTAGCAATGGAAAAGCACGTGTGCCAAGGCTAATTTTTTTGCCTGAATCGATATCCTCGTCGTTATCTTTGTCGTTTGATTGGCCTTGATCACTAGCGGCGGGTAATCGCTTACTCTGCGCTATTTCATTTTCTAGCAGTGCAATGGCAGCAGGCATATCCTCAGCTGTGATAATGCCCTGATCAATTTCTTTGTTCAGCACATCAAGCAAAGGCTTTGCATGTGTTTTGTACATAAGCACGTCGGCAGCAGCGCTCGATTTAAAAGTAATTAACATAAATCTCTCACAAGAAAAATTGGAAGTATCTCAGCAGTATGCGCGATGGGTAGCGTGATTACTCACGTTATGCACTATGGTTTGACTAAAGGATCAAACCGCGCCTTGCTAATGACAAATTGTGTGAGCGCTAACAATTGCGCCAATAAATAAATCGACCAGGCCATGCGCATGGCAGCGGAGTAATCCCAGTTATTAGCAACAAAAAGATCAATCAATAATCCCAAGCCCCATTGCACACTAAATGCACCAATAAACAGGGTCAGGTTATAGGCACTATTGACCTGACCAACTTGAGTCGACGGAAAGGACAGGCTCACGTGTGTTTGCGCCAGCGTTGATACCGTCACCAATAAAGAAAAGGGTATCCAGAGCAGCCAAGCCCAGCCATAGGGAAGTAACAGCATGGCAAGCTGCAGCACGATAGACAAACCTATGCCGATAGCGACCACCTTCAATGCAGGCCAGCCAGGTTTATCGTCATAAGAAACACGCCGTGGTGCCCACCATGACAACATCACATAGGACAGCATCAGACAAAAATTAAAAGCAAACAATGCCTGTGAGGTTTGCGTTGCAGATAAGCCCAGCACACGCATCATCCACGGGCCAGCCCAAAGGGTTTGGACCGCCATGAATCCCCCTTGATGTACAGCACCCAACAGAGCCATGCGCCGAAAATAAGGATGGCTAAATATCTGCCAGTAAGAAAGCGTATCAGCCGCAGAGCCGCGGTAAATTGTCTGAGCCATATGGTCATGCTCCACTTTGCGTAATTGGAAGAACACGACAGTAGCCGCCAGGATGACTAGCGCACACATAAGCCAGAACACACCGCGCCAGCCTATGAATGGCAACGCAGCGGCAACGGGTATGGTCGTTGACAATGCGCCAGCTGTTCCAAACACAAGCATCCAACTAGAGAGCTGGCTTTGACGTTCAGGCGCATACCAGCTGCGATAGGCTTTAAGTGGTGCCATCAGGCAAGCAGAGACCCCGACACCTATGAGTGCACGGCCTATCCATAAGCCAGTAAGGGTTGAACTACTCGCGAATATGGCAACTCCTGCGGCAGCAAACAATAGCAACGCAGATTCAGTGCGACGTGGGCCATGTTTGTCCAGCCATACACCGAGCGGAAGCTGCAGGCTTGCAAAACCTAAAAAATAAGCGGATGAAAGTAAACCCAAATCGGCATTCGATAACTGTAGATCGGCTACGAGATCGGGTGCGATGACAGCGTTAATGGCACGAAAAGCATAAGAAAGAAAATAGGCTGCTGCAAAAACCAGAACGACACGTATGCCAGCTTTGCCCTCAAGATAAATACGCGTATCCGGCATTAGTGAACACTGAACGACGATAAAAATGTGTCGGCAATGTCGTCAGTTAGATTTTCTGGCGGGCCTAAGGCGATGACTTGAAAAGCATAATGTTCAAACTGGCCGAAGCGGGCGAACAAGCTAAGTTTGCGACCAGTCGATGTATTTCCTGTCGCATGAATTTCTACCATCACCGTACCGTCTTTAAGCGTGATGTTTTTTTGCTGAGTTATTTCGCCATGTATGTTTTGCAGCATGGCTTTCTGCATCGCGAGCAGCGCCGCATTACGCTGAACGTCATTGTCAATTTTGGCGCTGGCCACAGCAAAATTGATGTCATCAGTTTCGGCCGCTGTCATGCTCATCGTCAGTTTCTGACCATCCAGAGTGATGTCGCGTGTGTGGCTGCTGGGTTTTGAAGGCAGAAGCACAGTGTAGGACGGATCGGTACCGTGCACTTCGCGCCAGTTGAAATTCGGACTGCAGCCAGCGCACATTAAAACGAAGCTCGCAGCCAATCCGCTAAAGAAGAATTTATTCACAAACATGGTGCGGATAGTAACAGCAGCGAGAGTGTTTTCGCTGGCGTACATGGCCAGCAAGGGATGCGCACTATCTAGCGATGCGTACTCAGTGCGCGCCGGTATTGTATGGCTTCGGCTACGTGAGTGGCAGTAATAGATTCGTTGTGCGCTAAGTCAGCGATGGTGCGCGCTAGCTTCAAGACCCTGTGATAAGCCCGTGCAGACCACTGTAGCTTGTTCATGGCAGATCGCAAAAGACCCTCAGCCTCGGTATCTGGCGCGCAAAAGTGATCGATTTCTTTTACGGATAACTCGGTATTATTTTTTTCTTGTCTCGCACGTTGTATGGCCCGTGCATTAATAACGCGTTGAGCGATGACGGCAGAGGGCTCGCCAGTATCTGAGCGCAAAATGTCATCCGTTGATAATGCAGCGACGGGCACCAGCATATCGATACGGTCTAACAGTGGGCCAGAAATTTTGCCCTGATAGCGAGCGATGCTTTCGGGTGTGCAGCGACATGATCGGTTGGTATCACCCAGGTAGCCGCAGGGGCAGGGATTCATGGCGGCAATGAGTTGAAAATGGCAGGGAAATAGCGACTGCCGGGCAGCACGCGAGATGGTGATGTGGCCAGATTCCAAAGGTTCGCGCAACACTTCCAATACCTTGCGATCAAATTCAGGTAGCTCATCCAAAAACAAAACACCATAATTGGCCAGTGAAATTTCACCAGGGCGCGGCTGACCGCCCCCACCTACCAATGCCACCGCCGACGCGGTGTGATGAGGCGCTCGAAAAGGGCGTCGCCCCCAATGTTCAGCCACGAAGCTGCCACTGAGCGACTGCACTGCTGCTGTTTCCAATGACTCGGCATCACTCATCGGTGGCAACAGTCCGGGCAAACGATTTGCCAACATGGATTTGCCAGCGCCCGGTGGCCCCACCATTAACGCACTGTGACCGCCAGCGGCTGCGATTTCCATAGCGCGTCGGGCCAAATGCTGACCTTTAACGTCGGAAAAATCGGGGTACTGCCCACAGGATTTTGTGGGTAACGGATGGTTTCTGGTGAGTCGGGCGCTGGGGTCATGACTGGTGAAATGCGCACACACCTGAAGCAATGATTCGGCTGGATAGATTTGTGCGTCTGATACCAGGGATGCCTCTGCGGCATTGGCTTTGGGTAGGATGAATGCACGTTGCGCGTCGCCTTGCTGATGGATGGCATAGCTCATGGCCAATGAGGCGCGTATCGGGCGCAGTGCACCTGATAGCGACAGCTCGCCGGCAAATTCATAGCGATCCAAATCAGTTGCCGGTAATTGGCCAGAGGCGGCCAAAATGCCCAGCGCTATAGGTAAATCAAATCGGCCAGATTCTTTGGGAAGATCTGCCGGGGCAAGATTGACTGTGACCCTGCCAGCAGGAAAATCGAAGCCGCTGTTGAGGAGGGCGGCCCTCACACGGTCTTTAGATTCGCGCACTTCGGCTTCGGCCAGCCCCACAATGGTGAACGCCGGCAGCCCATTGGCTAAATGGACTTCGACGGTTACTGCAGGCGCTGCCAGTCCAGCAAGCGCGCGGCTGCGAAGTACTGCCAGCCCCACGACGTTACGATTTCTGACGAGCTTCGAGTTCGGCTACCCGTGCCTCTAATGCTTCTAGGCGAGTACGGGTGCGTTGTAGTACCTCAGCCTGGATGTCAAATTCTTCCCGGGTAAGTAAATCGAGCTTGGAAAACCCCTGATTTAGCATGGCTTTCATGTTTTTCTCGATGTCCTTGGCGGGGGATTGCTGCAGCACTTCGCTGATTTTCGTTTGCAGTTCTGTGAGAAAACTTGGTTTAGTGTTCATAAGATTTGCTAGGATGAAATATGCACCAATTTAAAGCGCACGCGCTTTGATGGTGCGTTGGTGGCGTCAAGGCTGCGTTTAATCAAGCCATGATGCTAACTTAATTAGCCGAAATGACAAGGGATTTCCTTGTTTTCGGCTGGCACACGATCTGCTTTACGTACCGGGGCACACCTGACAATCGTGGGCAGGTCTTTTATTTAATATCAACAAGGAAAACCATGAAAAAACTTATTCTCGCTAGCGCAATTTTGGCTGCATTCGGCGCCAATGTCGCACACGCAGCAGATGCAGCACCTGCGCCAGAACATTCACTTAGTTATAACCTGGGTGTGGCCAGCGAATATCGCTATCGCGGTATTTCGCAGTCCCAAAAAGATCCTGCGCTGAGCTTTGGGCTTGACTACGCTCACAATCCCAGTGGTTTTTACGCGGGCTTGTGGAGTTCGACCATCAAATGGACCAAAGAAGGCTACGGTGGATCCGGTAACTTGGAGATTGATTTGTATGCGGGTCGCAAAGGCGAGATTTACTCTGGCGTTTCTTACGATGTAGGCCTGCTGAGCTATCAGTATCCGAACAACAAGCTTGACACCGTAGGTTATGCAGATGCGACGACGCTTGAAGCTTACGGCCAAGTTGGCATGGGTCCTTTCTATGTGAAATATTCCCATTCACTGACTAATTTGTTTGGCAACGTCGATAGTAAAGGTAGTTACTACATTGATGGCGGCGCTAACGTAGACATAGCCGAAGGCCTTGTTTTGAACGTGCACGCTGGTCGCCAAGTTATCCATAACTGGAGCGCCCTCAACTACAACGACTACAAAGTCGGTTTGACCAAAGACTTTGGTTTTGCAGCGGGTTCGATTGCTTACATAACTACCGATGCCGATGTCGCCGGTTACACATGGGGCGGAAAAACAGTGGGTAAATCTGCGGTCGTTGCTACTCTCGTAAAGACATTCTGATTTTTTTTTAAGAGGCTGAAATGAAAATCATCACTGCCATCATCAAGCCCTTCAAGCTTGATGAAGTGCGCGAAGCCCTCTCGAATATCGGTGTGCAAGGCATCACCGTCACCGAGGTCAAGGGATTTGGTCGCCAAAAAGGGCACACCGAGTTATATCGCGGTGCCGAATACGTCGTTGACTTCCTGCCGAAGACAAAAATTGAGGCAGCGGTGGACGATGCAATCGTAGAACGTGCTATTGAAGCGATTGAAAATGCGGCCCGCACTGGCAAAATCGGCGACGGCAAAATCTTTGTCTATGACTTGCAACAGGTCGTTCGTATACGTACGGGCGAAACTGGCAAAGAAGCACTCTAAGGGGAAAGTAATGAAAAAATGTTTTGCAAGCCTTTTGAGTGCCGGCCTGTTGTTGTTAGCTATGGGCATGACACCGGTTGCGTCAGCCGAAGATGCAGCACCTGCTGCTGCCCCAGCCGCCGCCGCTCCGGCAGCATCAGCTGCGGCACCTGCGGAGGCCGCGGCACCTGCAGAGCCCGCAGCAGCACCTACGCCTAACAAAGGTGACACCACATGGATGATCGTAGCCACGCTACTGGTCATCATGATGTCCATCCCGGGTTTGGCTTTGTTTTATGGCGGTTTAGTCCGTTCCAAAAACATGCTGTCAGTGCTGATGCAGGTGATGATGATTTTCAGCCTGGTTACCGTGCTTTGGTTTATCTACGGGTATTCTTTGGCCTTCACCGAAGGCGGCAGTTTCTTTGGCTCCTTTGATCGGCTGTTGATGAAAGGCCTCACTCCAGATTCAGCGGGTGCGACTTTCAGTAAAGGCGTCGTCATTCCAGAGATGATTTTCGCCTGCTTCCAGGCGACATTTGCAGCAATTACCTGCGGTTTGATCGTCGGTGCATTTGCTGAGCGCATCAAGTTTGCCGCGGTAGTTTTGTTCGTCCTGATTTGGTTCACCTTCTCTTACGTACCTATTGCACACATGGTTTGGTTCTGGCCCGGCCCTGATGCATTTACGGATGCCGCCGCCGCTGAAAAAGCAACGGCAGTTTCCGGATGGTTGTTCCAGAAAGGCGCATTAGATTTTGCCGGCGGTACGGTAGTTCATATCAACGCAGCGGTTGCGGGCCTGGTTGGCGCCATCCTGATAGGCAAGCGTATTGGTCTGGGCCGTGAAGCGATGACCCCTCACTCGTTGACACTGACCATGGTCGGTGCCTCATTGTTGTGGGTGGGCTGGTTTGGCTTTAATGCAGGTTCAGCACTCGAGGCTAACGGTTCTGCAGTACTCGCATTTGCAAACACCTTGCTGGCGACCGCCGGTGCAGTGGTTTCATGGAGCTTTGCTGAATGGATACTCAAAGGTAAACCTTCCATGCTGGGCGCAGCATCGGGCGCAGTTGCTGGATTGGTGGCCATTACACCTGCAGCCGGCTTCGTAGGCTTGATGGGTGGTTTGGTCATAGGATTGTTGGCTGGTGTGGTCTGTCTCTGGGGCGTTAATGGTTTAAAACGCATGATTGGTGCTGATGACTCGCTGGATGTATTCGGCGTCCACGGTGTGGGCGGTGCTCTGGGTGCGATTTTGACGGGCGTATTTGCTGCGCCTTCCTTGGGCGGCACTGGCATCTATGACTACGTTGCCAATGCTGTCTCGCCAGAGTATTCGATTGCCAGCCAGGTGTGGATACAGTGCCAGGCCGTATTGACCACTGTTATCTGGTCTGGTTTGGTGGCCTTCGTTGCTTACAAAGTGACTGACCTGCTGGTTGGCTTGCGCGTAACTGAAGAAGAAGAGCGCGAAGGTTTAGACATCAGCAGCCATGGTGAAACTGCTTACCATTCATGAAATAAAGAGTCTCCTCTGCAGCATTGGCTCAAGTCGCCAAGCCCAAAACGCCTCTCTCGAGAGGCGTTTTTTTATGCCTGGCCAGGTCTGCAACATAGCTATGTTGTGGCGACAGATAGAAAATCATGGGGCAGTGCTATGTGGCGACGTAACCCAGAATAAGGGCAGCAGCAACAGATGTCCGTTAGAATCTGGCCCTTGGCTTGCGCCTCATTGATTATCTGGAAGGTTATGCATGGTTCCTCACCTTGTTACGGCCCTGAATGGCCCGTTACTCGAGCTCGAAAAAAAAATTCTGGCGGCTACCCCTGCAATAGAGCGGTGGTTCAGGCTGGAGTGGCAAGAGCACACCCCGCCTTTTTATTGTTCGGTTGATTTACGCAATTCTGGATTTAAGCTTGCTCCGGTTGATACCAATCTTTTCCCGGGCGGATTTAACAACTTGGCGCCTGAGATGTTGCCCTTGGCAGTGCAGGCCGCAATGGCAGCGATAGAGAAGTACTGTCCTGATGCAAAAAATCTGCTGTTGATACCCGAGAAGCACACGCGCAACACCTTTTATTTACAAAACGTCGCACGCCTGATGCAGATATTTCGTCAGACGGGATTGAATGTGCGCTTGGGTAGTTTGTCGGACGAAGTAAAAAAACCAACCGACATAGAACTCCCTGATGGCAATACGCTCACGTTGGAGCCATTAGAGCGTACGAGTAACGGCCGTCGACTGGGATTAAAAAATTTCGATCCCTGCACCATTTTGCTTAATAACGATTTGTCTTCAGGCATACCCGGCATACTCGAAGATTTGCACGAGCAAACCTTACTACCACCGCTGCACGCAGGTTGGGCGGTTAGACGCAAGACAAATCACTTTGCAGCCTACGATGAGATCGTTAAAAAGTTTGCCAAGCTGATCGATGTTGATCAGTGGATGTTGAATCCTTATTTTGCCAAATGCACAGGCATTAATTTTCAAGAGCGCGAGGGTGAAGAGCAACTGGCTACGAATGTTGATGCGTTACTGACGAAAATACGAAAAAAATACAAAGAATACGGAATCAAAGAAACGCCTTTCGTTATCGTTAAAGCCGATGCCGGAACCTATGGCATGGGCATCATGACTGTGCGTGATGCCAGTGAGGTTCGCGATTTAAATCGTAAGCAGCGCAATAAAATGTCGGTTGTTAAAGAAGGTCTCGAGGTGTCAGATGTGATCGTGCAAGAAGGTGTGCACACCTTTGAACATATCAATGATGCTGTCGCTGAGCCCGTGGTCTATATGGTTGATCGCTATGTCGTGGGTGGTTTTTATCGCGTACATGCTGAGCGTGGTATCGATGAAAACCTCAATGCACCGGGCGCACATTTTGTACCGCTGGCCTTTGCGCAACAGCATGCACTACCTGACCTAGCCGCCAAGCCAGGGACTGCCGCACCGAATCGGTTTTATATGTACGGTGTGGTTGCTCGTCTTGCGTTGTTGGCAGCTTCGCTCGAGTTAGAAAAAACTGACCCCAATCCGGAAGTGTATTAATACCTAATGAAAATCGCCTTCATCACTGATCCGCTAGAGAGCTTCAAGATAGTCAAGGATTCTACCTACGCGATGATGATAGAAGCGGCCGGTCGTGGCCATGACCTGTACGTGTTTGGCCATGGTGATCTGCTGTTTGATGGACAGGAAGTCAAAGCAGGTGTTTCGCGTATTACTCTAACTGGTCAAGCAGAGAACTGGTATCAGCAGCAAGCACCGGTACTGACATCGCTAAATGATTTTGATGCCGTGATTGAGCGTACTGATCCGCCTTTTGACATGGAATATATCTACGCGACCTATATGCTTGAACATGCCGAGAATCATGGCGCGCGCGTGTTTAATCGTCCGGGTGCGATACGGAGTCACAACGAAAAATTTGCGATCACTGGTTTTACGCAATTCATAGCGCCTACCTTAGTCACTAGCGACATGTTGCGCATACGCTCCTTTCACGAGCAGCACAAAGATGTCATTCTCAAGCCCTTGGATGGCATGGGTGGTGCAGGCATATTTCGCATAGGTGCCGACGGATTAAATTTGGGTTCAGCGATAGAAATGCTTACTCATCATGGCCAGCGAACCATCATGGTTCAGCGCTACATACCAGAAATAACGCAAGGTGATCGTCGTGTGCTGCTCATCGCTGGAAAAGTCGTGCCCTATTGCTTAGCAAGGGTTCCGCAGGCTGGCGAGGTGCGAGGTAATTTGGCGGCCGGAGGTTTGGGAGTCGCTATGCCTATATCCGATCGAGAACGCGAAATTGCAGAAGCCCTGGGCCCAATTTTGTTCGAACGTGGATTGTTACTGGTAGGATTAGATGTCATTGGTCAATACCTAACTGAGATCAACGTGACTAGTCCTACGTGTTTTCAGGAAATTACGCAGCAAACAGGATTCAATGTGGCCGGTATGTTTCTTGATGAATTAGAGCGGGCTTTTTGATTTGCCCCGCTAATATCTGCCATTTTTGACAGGCCTTACAAAAAACCATGGTTGGCATACTACTTATTACGCATGCCCCGTTAGGGCGCGCTTTCATTGAAGCGGTCACGCATGTCTACAAAGATCCTCCGCAAAGAGTAGAAGCACTGGATGTTATCGCTGATCAGGATCCTGCTGAAGTCCTGAGCATAGCTAGGGATGCGATCAAGCGTATTAATGATGGTTCGGGCGTGCTGGTGCTCACCGATGTACTTGGTGCGACTCCAGCTAATTGCACTCAGTCTCTCTGCATTCCCGGTGAGATTGAAGTGATAGCGGGTGTCAGCCTTCCCATGTTGCTGCGTGCAATTAGCTACCGCAACAACACGCTGGAAACGCTGACAGAAATGGCACTCACGGGTGGGCAAAAAGGTGTTTGCCGCGTAGCGGGCAAAACATAATCTCGTCGTAGCACGTTGTAACCATCACTTGAATTTAAAAAATGATTAGTCGCGATATAGAAATCATTAACAAATTGGGTCTACATGCACGCGCCTCGGCTAAGCTGACGCAGTTGGCCGCGAAGTTCCAAAGCGAAGTCTGGATGACACGCGAACGCAAGCGTGTCAATGCCAAATCTATTATGGGTGTAATGATGTTGGCAGCTGGTAAAGGGACAACAGTGACCCTAGAGACAGAGGGCGCCGATGAGGAAGAAGCAATGACGGCGATTGCGCAGCTAATCGAAGCGCGATTTGGCGAAAGCGAATAGAGATACTCGGAATAATAACGAATGGCGTCATTTACTCTTCATGGTATTCCCGTATCGCGCGGTATCGCGATAGGTCGGGCCCATTTACTGCGGCCCGCAGCGCGTGACGTCAAACATTATTTGATCTCAGAAGAAAAAGTCGAAGCCGAAGTTGTGCGATTGACTGATGCAGTTGCTGCAGTCAATCGTGAATTGCAAGCCGTGCGTCGTGATCTTCCGGCAGATGCGCCCTCAGAGCTTGCTGCATTTATTGATGTGCATGCACTGATCTTAGCCGATCCTATCGTGGCAACTGAGCCATTAAAAATTATTCGCAATCGTCATTACAACGCTGAATGGGCTTGGCTGACACAAATTGACGAACTGTCGGCTCAATTTGATGAAATTGAAGATGCCTATTTGCGTGAGCGTAAAAATGATATTCGTCAGGTCGGTGAGCGAGTACTAAAATTTCTAACAGGAACAGCATCAACTTTTCCGACCAGCTCAGATCCGCAAGAAGAATTGCCGCAGATGATAGTCGTAGCTCACGATATATCACCAGCCGATATGCTGCAATTTCGTGATCGCGCCTTTGTGGGTTTTGTCACCGATCTGGGTGGCCAGAATTCACACACAGCGATTGTCGCGCGTAGTTTGGATATTCCTGCTGTCGTGGGCATGTCAACTGCATGCTCGCTCATCTGCGAAGATGATTGGGTCATTATTGATGGTGATGCCGGTATCGTTATTGTTGACCCTGCGCCGGTTGTACTAGAACAGTATCGTGAAGTTCAGAGCCAGCTGATACGTGAGCGCAAAAAGCTAGGCAAGTTAAAGAAAACCCCGGCAGTTACCAAAGATGGCACGCGCATACATTTGCTAGCCAATATTGAGTTACCTGAAGATTGTTCGCCTGCAGTCGAGGCGGGTGCAGTGGGTGTGGGGCTGTTTCGCTCCGAATTTTTATTTATGGGACGCGCCGGCGGCCCGCATCGATTGCCTTCTGAAGATGAGCAATTCGAATCCTACCGTAAAGCGGTAGTGTTGATGAAGGGTCGACCCGTCACCATACGCACCTTAGACGTAGGCGCTGACAAGCCACTCGACAAAGACGAAGAAACAGCATTGAACCCTGCGCTAGGATTACGCGCTATTCGGTACTGCCTGGCCGAGCCACAAATGTTTCTTACCCAGCTAAGAGCTATATTGCGTGCCTCAGCGTATGGTCCGATTAATCTCTTAATTCCCATGCTCGCACACGCCTTTGAAATTGATCAGACGTTGTTATTTATCGATCAGGCAAAGCAGCAACTACGCGACGCTAAGAAAAAATTTGATCCCAACATACCCGTTGGGGCCATGATAGAAATTCCGGCTGCAGCACTCACGCTGCCCTTATTTATTAAGCGGCTCAATTTTCTATCGATAGGCACCAACGATTTAATTCAATACACCTTGGCGATTGATCGTGTTGCTCATGAAGTGGCTCATCTCTACAATCCTTTGC
>CAYUDI010000015.1:0-21939 GCA_964443585.1 uncultured Bifidobacterium sp. | reverse complement strand
GCTAAGTGCCAGCAAGGCTATAATCCAGATTCAGTTATCAAATAAATCTGGCTGCGCATCACTCAATGAAAACTCATACGGATATCTGCATTATCGGCAATGGCGTGATAGGCAAAGCATGTGCGCTTGCGATAGCGCGTGCGGGATATAAAGTTGCGATGTTAGCGCCAGATGCTGCGGAAAGACCACCTTTAGCTACCATACAGCCAGTATGGGATCAGCGCGTGTATGCCCTTAATCACGTCGCCAAGCGTTTGCTTTGCTCTCTAAAAGTGTGGGATGCGATGGATAGCTCACGCATTGCGCCAGTCGATGCCATGGCCGTGTATGGCGATGATGCGGCCCGGCCCGGGCAGTTGAGCTTTAACGCTTATGGTGCTCGTGTTGGTGCATTGGCCTGGATAGTTGAAGATAGCAACCTTAATCGCGCCTTAGATGCTGCTTTGAGCTTTGCTACGGGCCTGAATTACATCAAAGGTCGCGCTGGCAAACTTTCGTACTCAGATCATCATGTACACATAAATTTGGTTGATGGTGCCGTACACACCACGGCATTACTCATAGGCGCCGATGGAGCTAATTCCTGGGTGCGAACTCAAGCTGATGTGGGTATCGATTACCGTTCATATGAACAAAGCGCCGTAGTGGCGAATTTTTCTTGTTCAAATCCTCACCACGGCATTGCAAGCCAATGGTTTCTTGGTGCTGATGGCATCGTGGCTTTATTGCCGTTGCCCGAGCAACGGGTATCGCTAGTATGGTCAGCGCCTGAAACCCTAGCTAAACAATTGCTGGCGGAGTCACCTGAAAAATTATGCGAGCGTCTGTCTGCCTTATCGGGTCAAACATTGGGGCAGTTTGAAATGCTGCCACCCACGACGCCAAAATCAATACCCCTGCGTTTAATACGTGCACATGCACTGACAGCTAACCGCATTGCGTTAATTGGTGATGCTGCTCACGTAGTGCATCCGCTGGCAGGTCAGGGCATGAATTTAGGTTTTGCAGATGTTGATGCACTGGTTTCATTAGTAACGAAAGCCAAAGCTAATGATTGCGGCGATGCGCAGTTGTTGGCTCGCTATGCGCGCTTGCGCGCTGAAGATATTTTACTTATGCAGCTAACCACAGATGGTCTGCAGCGACTTTTTTCTACTGATCTGCTTCCTATTAAAACGCTCAGAAATATGGGAATGCGATTGATCGATAAACTCCCCTTCCTGAAAAACCGTTTAGCAAGGCAGGCTCTGGGGCACACATATTCTTCAAACACTAAGGAAAGTTTCTGATGAAGTTAATTCAACGTTTAGTAGTGAGTTTTCTTTTGGTTGCAACGCTACCGGTTCTGGCAGAAACAGTAGAAGAAAAACTTAAAAAAACACTTACCCAACGCTTAGGTGAAGGTACCCAAGTTGAAACAATCACCAAAACTCCCTATAACGGTTTGTATGAAGTGAAAGTAGGGAGTGAGATTATTTACTCTGATGCTGATGGAAAATTTGTATTTATTGGACGCATACTGGAAACAGAAACATCCAAAGACATTACTCAAGCACGCCTGGATGAAATCAATAAAATTAAATTTTCTGATCTCCCGCTGGAGACGGCTATTAAAAGCGTCAAAGGTAATGGTAAGCGAGTGATCGCCGTATTTGAAGATCCTAACTGCGGCTATTGCAAACGGTTTCGCAAGACGCTAGCCGATACGAAGGACATTACTATTTACACCTTCATGTACCCCATACTGAGTGATGATTCACGTGCCAAAGTAAAAAACGTAGCGTGCTCAGCAGACAAAGCAAAAATGTGGGACGACTGGATGATTAATGGTAAAACGCCTCCAACTGCAGCGGAGTCGTGTAATGCCACGGCATCCACAGAAAAACTTTTAGAGCTGGGCCGTAAACTCAAAGTTACCGGCACGCCCACTATTTTCTTCACTGATGGCACACGCGTACCAGGTGCGATTGATGCCAAGACATTGGAATCACGCCTAGCATCTGCTAAATAACCATATCAGCTACACATAAAATAAGATCAACGAGGATAACTATGTACAAAGCCATACTGCTCAATAAAAATGAAGACGGCACCACACGCGCTGAAATAACTCAATTAGACGAGACGAGCTTGCCTGCAGAGGGTGATGTAACGGTTGCTATCGACTATTCCACGATTAATTACAAAGATGGTTTGGCTATTACAGGCAAGTCGCCGGTTGTGCGTAAGTGGCCTATGGTGCCGGGCATTGATGGTGCAGGCGAAGTGGTTGCATCAACCCATGCGTCATGGAAGGTGGGCGATCATGTAATCCTCAATGGCTGGGGTGTAGGTGAGGCGCACATGGGATGCTTGTCTGAGCGCGCCAAACTCAAAGGTGATTGGTTAATTCCACTACCTAAAGGCATGTCAACACGCACTGCCATGTCAATTGGCACAGCTGGCTACACCGCTATGCTGTGTTCTATGGCTCTAGCAGAACAAGGCGTAAAACCAAGTGATGGTGAAATCTTAGTTACCGGTGCATCCGGCGGTGTAGGTAGCGTAGCTATAGCTATACTCGCTGCGCGCGGCTACAAGGTGATTGCGTCGACGGGCAAATTAGCCGAGGCTGATTATCTCAAGTCATTAGGTGCTGTAGACGTTATCGATCGCGCTGAACTTTCAGCACCGGGTAAAGCGATGCAAAAAGAACGTTGGGCTGGCGTAGTGGATTCTGTTGGTTCGCATACATTGGCCAACGCGGTTGCCCAGTGCCGTTATGGCGCCACGGTGGCGGCTTGTGGTCTCGCACAGGGCATGGATTTTCCTGCGACGGTTGCACCTTTTATTTTACGCGGTGTGAAATTGATTGGTGTGGACAGTGTGATGGTTCCCATAGAGCGACGCATTGCTGCTTGGTCTAATCTGGCACTCGAAATTAAACCTGAAACACTCAACAAAATCACTCACGAAATCTCTCTCGCAGAGGCTTTAAAATGGGCGCCAAAAATACTTGCTGGTGCCGTTAAAGGCCGACTCGTCGTTAATGTGAGGGCTTAATGGCTACTCGTCGCGAGTCTGTGCATTACCGTATTGTTCCTGTTGATCCGGTAATGCATTTGTTTGAAGTCACACTGGCTATCAGCAAACCCGATAGCGAAGGTCAGTTGCTGTCATTGCCTGCGTGGATACCCGGCAGCTACATGGTGCGCGAGTTTGCTCGCAACATAATCAGCATTAGTGCAAGCAGCGATGGCCGCAAGCATAAGCTTAAAAAATTAGACAAGCACACCTGGCTTGCATCACCGTGCAAGGGATTACTAGAGGTAACGTATCAAGTGTATGCCTGGGATTTATCTGTGCGTGCTGCACATTTAGACCAGACACATGGATTTTTTAATGGCACCAGCGTTTTTTTAAAAGCGCATGGCAAAGAAGCATTACCCCACATCGTTGATATTCAAGCACCTAAAGGTGATGCTTTTGCGGGCTGGCGTGTTGCAACTTCATTACGCGAACTAAAAGCACGCAGGCATCGCTTCGGTACTTACATCGCTGACGACTACGATGAATTAATTGATCATCCGGTTGAAATGGGTGAATTCGAATTGATTTCATTTCAAGCCCATGGTGTGCCACATGAAATGGCCATTACCGGGCAAGTGCCTAAGTTAGATTCCAAACGATTGGCTGCAGACTTAAAAAAAATCTGCGAAGAACAAATTACTTTATTTGAGCCCGCTAGCAAAGCAGCGCCGATGTCGCGCTATGTGTTTCTTACTCTCGCCGTTGGTGATGGTTATGGTGGCTTAGAGCACAGAGCTTCTACTGCACTTATCTGTGCGCGCAATGATCTTCCTGTGTTGGGACAAGCCGAGTTAACCGACGGCTATCGTGGTTTTTTAGGCCTGTGCAGCCATGAATATTTCCATACCTGGAATGTGAAGCGCATCAAGCCAGCTGCCTTTGCGCCTTACGATTTGGATCAGGAAAATTACACCTCATTGCTGTGGATGTTTGAAGGGTTTACCAGTTATTACGACGACTTGATTTTGCTTCGATCGGGCGTGATCGATACTCCAGCTTATTTAAAGCTACTGGAAAAAACAATCAACGGTGTAATGCGCAGTAGCGGTCGGCAAAAGCAAACCGTTGCTGAATCTAGCTTTGACGCCTGGACTAAATATTATCGCCAAGATGAAAATGCACCAAATGCCATCGTTAGCTATTACGCTAAAGGATCTTTAGTTGCCTTGCTGTTGGATTTGATCATACGACGTGACACGCGCGGACGACGCTCTCTGGACGATGTGATGCGCGCGCTATGGCGGCGCTATGGTCGACAATTTTATTCAGCACAGGGCGGCTTCGGCGTAGAAGATCATGAACTTGAAAACTTATTCGATGAAGTCACTGGCCTTACGCTGAAATCAGTTTTTGATTTGGCGGTTCGCAGTACGCGTGATTTACCACTCGAAGACGCGTTTGCGCGTTTGGGAATTACTCTCAATGATCAGCGCAAAGCGGGCAAGCCTTCCTTGAATGTGCGTGTACAACAAGATGGTGGATTATGTAAATTAGCCAGCGTGCATGAAACGGGACCTGCTCATCAAGCGGGCTTATCGGCGGGTGACATACTTATCGCTGTTGATAGCTTGCGTGTTACCGGCAGCAATCTCGACGGCTTATTGCAGCGCTATCGTGTGGGTGATGTCGTGCAAGTACACGCCTTCCGACGTGACGAATTGATGAGCTTTACGGTTACGCTGGAATCTGATGCTACGCCTAACTATTCTTTGGTGATGCGTGATAAACCTATTGCTGCAGCTAAGTTACGTAAAGCGTGGTTAAAGTCACGTAAATAATTACTTACAAGTATTTTCATTTAATGTACTCGTACTGTAATTACACAACGTACTAATCAATAAAAATTTAAAAGGATATATTCATGCGGTATTTTTCAGTGCCATTGATTCGTTGTGTTTTACTACCCATCGGTTTACTGTTGCTTAGTGCTGGCATTTCTGCGGTTGAGTTGGCAGCCGGTCTGCCGCAATCACAAGGCATGTCGCCAGCGCGCCTGGCGCGCGTACATGATCTGATTCAAGCTGAAATCACAGAAAATCGCTTACCTGGTGCAGTGGTGTTAGTTGCACGCAAGGGCAAGATCATTTATTCCGACGTATCGGGTTTTCAAGATAAGCCTAGCGGTAAACCTATGACGCGCGATGCAATTTTTCGTGCGTACTCAATGACTAAGCCTTTGGTATCGGTGCTGACTATGATGCTAGTAGAAGAAGGCCGTCTACAGCTCACTGATCCAGTCGCTAAATTTTTTCCTGCGATGGCAAAAATGACGGTGCTGTCGAATCCGGCAGATGCCAACAGTGAGCGCATACCGGCAGCACGACAAATCACCATTCATGATTTATTGCGGCACACGTCTGGAATTACCTACGCAGAATTCACGCGCTTTACTGCCATTAAAGGGCCGTATCAAGAAGCGGGATTGTTTTCACCCGATGTACAAGGTAAGTGGATCACACTCACGCCGCAACAGCAGATTGATGCCTTATCAAAAGCTCCTTTATTGTGGCAACCGGGTTCTACATGGGAATACAGTTTGTCGACGGATTTGCTGGGTCGTGTGTTGGAATCCATCACCAATCAAACCTTAAGTGCCTTGCTTGAAGAACGACTCTTCAAACCCTTAGGCATGAAGGACACCAGTTTTTTAGTGCCTGCCTCAAAAGCTCCGCGCATTGCTGAACCTTTTCGTATTGATCCTCTGACGGGTCAGCCTTACTACCTTGTACTCGATGTTACTCAACCTATGGGTAATGATTCAGGCGGCGCGGGTATCTCAACCACGGCTGATGACTATTTACGGTTCTGTCAGATGCTGCTGAACGGGGGTAGCTTTGACGGCAAGCGTTATCTGTCACGCACTACGATTACGCTAATGACTTCAGATCATTTGGGCCCCAAGGTCGCAACACCTGTGCAACCCGGTGAACTACTCATGGGGGTGCAGGGCTATACCTTTGGTTTGGGTTTTATGGTGCGCCAAGGTCCAGGTATGGCCGGAGTGCATGGCTCTGAAGGTGATTACGCATGGGGCGGCTATGGAGGCACGTTTTTTTGGATAGATCCTAAAGAGCAGTTGATTGGTTTATTGATGGCGCAAACACCTGGCGCCTCACGTCAGTACTACCGTCGCATGATCAAAACGTTGGTTTATCAGGCAATCGAATAATTCGTTTATTAAAAAATCAGGACAGCAAATGGTCAATTAAAGAATCAAATGCTGCCTGATTAAATTCTTGGTTATCGTAACGACGTAGTGACGCATGGTTTGGTGGTTGAACGCGTCGTTCCAGATAGTCGTCCCAATGTGCAAGCTTCCATTCATCGCGAGCATCGGCGCGTTTTTCTATGCGGCGTCTGGCTTCGTCGGTTGATAAATCTATCCACGCCACACGACAAACAGTCGTAGCGGGCATTCCCAATAGCGTGGGTTCAAAAAACTTCCCTGCCATAAGTTCGCGCGTGAAAGGTCCAACCAACATCACGTTCATACCTAGCGCGAGGTTTTCGCGAGTAATGTCTACTAGTCCTGAGTATTCACGATCACGTAAATTTTGCAGGTAAGTAGGACTATCTCTGTCAGCAGGATTCCCCGTCAGCAGACCCATGACATGCGAGCTAAAGGCGCCATACGCCGTGTCTTTATCAAGAAAGAAAAAATCCCGTTGGCTTTTCTCAGCAAGCAACGGCAAGGCTCGTTTGGCCAAAGTGGTCTTGCCGGTACCGGCATGCCCGGCAAATAAAAGCAGACGGGGCGTGTGTGCAATCGCATTTGTTTTCAAAATACTATTTCCAAGGGAAGTTGACAGAAAGTAGTGCAAACTATGTAAAACTTGTATGATGCAATATCGCGCAGCTAGTGGCGATATCGAACAGCTTAGGCAGGTATTTTCTACTCAACTCTGAACGACAAGACATTATGGCTGACACAAATCCTCCCGGCTCTCTCCTTGTTGGAGACGGTGTTTACATGAAAGGCACTATGAATGTGCCTGGAATAGCGAGCATAGACGGCAAGCTCGAAGGTCAATTGACCGCTGACGTGATTGTCATTCAAGCTAATGGCTCCGTCGACGGTAAAACTACGGCGAATCATATTAAAGTTGCGGGCTCGTTAATGGATACAGCCGTTGCGAGCAAAACCTTAGTCGTCGAATCTTCTGGCATGGTTTCCGGATCAGTGACTTACGCTGAAATGGAAATCAAAAAAGGTGGTTCGCTACAAGGTGGTATCTACAAGATAGGCAGTGAGATGCCAGCGAAGGCCGCGCCAGTTGCACCGCCGCCAGCCCCTGCTGCACCACCGCCACCCGCCGAGCCAGAAGCTGCAGCTGACGATACCAATCCAGAAACCTGAGCACCTGATTTGCGATTATGTTTCCCTTCGGGCTGCCTAGGCAGCCCGAATGCATTGGGTCTACGGGTATAACTTCAGTTCACTTTGTTTGCGCCAGATGCAAACAATCTTGATCTAGCTACAAGTCAGCCCAACCAAACGATGCGTTAATTCCAGTCAAGGTGCCTCGTCCGCAGGCACGATAGGAGAGACGCCATGAAAACAATGTTCAACTTCTACTTAGGCATCCTTGCTTTGTTCATCACCCCGGAGTCCATGGCACAAATGAGCTCAGCCGATTTGTATGCAGCACGTTCATCGTTTCATTCGTCCGGTTGCAGCAGCTGTCACGCCGCAGTAGACAGTGCTGCAGGCCCTTCTCTGCAAGCGATAGCAAAACGCTATAAAGGCAAGGCGGTCGTTGCCGAGCTGGCAGATCGCATACGATCAGGAAGTCAGGGGCGTTGGGGTGATTTGCCTCATCCTGTTATTGACTATCTCAGTCAGCCAGAGGCTGTTCTGATGGCTAAATGGATACTCGGCGGCGCCCGCTGATAAGTTATTGAGGGCACATGGCTTCGGCCATGATGCGACGGCGGATTTCCGGGTTACTTTCCTTAGTGAGCTGCTCCATCAGCACAGCCATGCGCTGGCCTTGCTGTTTCATCGTTGGAATTTCGGACATGGCCGGCGTCTCACCCAAGCTAATCTGAGGCTCAGGTATACTTTTTTCTTCTTTATCCGCTGCATACACGGACAGGTTGGCACTTAGTGCCAGCATCAACATCATGAGGTAGATTTTTTTCATTAGGGGCACCCTCGTGGTGGTTCACAACATATTATAAAAGTAAATTTATTTCAGTAATGATTATGTATTCGGCTTGCTAAAAAGTGAGGCATCCCTGTCTAAATATCCTCTTTAGTTGCCATAACACGAGGGTATGAATAAGCTAGGAAATCAGACTTAAATCTACTAAAATGAAGCCATGCCTACCAAATTTTCTGCCCAATCTGAGGCCCGCCAGCGCAATGTGGCGAATGTCGTTGCATCTGGTCGAATTGAAGGCATTTCTCCTACCAAGCAGTTGGAGCAAGGTCTGAACGATTACGTTTCAGGTAAAAAAAGTATTGCGCAATTAGTGGAAGAAACTAAACAACGCTATGTCACGCTACGACGCGGATGACACCTACTGCTACCCAGGTACTGACGTACTTCGAAACAAAGCAGAAATAATCGACGCAAAAGAATTAGATGCCTACGAGGGTGAGTTATCTACTCTGCGCTCAATTCAAATTTTAGAAAATCCGGTTGAAGGGAAATTCGATCTGAGTCACCTGCAACTCATTCACTATGCTCTTTTTCAGGATATCTATGATTGGGCAGGAAAGCTTCGCACGGTAGATATCAGTCGTGGTCAAAGTCGCTTTGCTAATGTTCGCTTTATCGAATCTTCAGCACGAACATTATTTTCCAAGCTGGCACGCGAAAATTGGCTGAGAAAATTAGACGTTGATTCCTTGTCTGAACGATTGGCTCACTACCTCTCAGAGATAAATGCACTTCATCCATTTCGAGAAGGTAATGGACGGGTTCAACGTATATTTATCTTCCAATTAACCCAAATGGCTGGTTATCAACTAAATTATTCAGATCTAGAGCAAGAACAAATTTACGCTGCCATGGAAATGGCATTCCATGGAGATGAATCTACTCTCGCAAAACTCATCCGTGAGCGCCTAGAGAAAATAAAATCATAGATAACGAATAAAATCTGATGCGAAAACCCATGCCCATAGCTAGCCAGGCGCCTTGTCTGTGCGTATATCAAACAGTAATTTTTGATGATTAGAGGGGCGCGGCATTTGTAATCTATGAGCTCATGAAACAACGCCTAGCAAATCACATCAAGCTAACGTTTTATCTGTGCCTGCTCACAGCAGTCGCAGTAGGAATTTTTTTGCGCGATGCACCGGCCTCTGCTGGTTTTCTGCCATGGATTTATCAGATCAGTATTGCGGGATACTTTGGTACGCTGTTGCTGACGTTAAGTGTTTTGCTGCTGCCTTTTAGCGCGTTTAGTAAAACGCGTTGGTTACTGCCCCTGCTGGCTTGGGTATGGTTGATTTATCTGGCGATAGATCTGGTTGTTTTCAATCTTTACCGGTTTCATCTTGATTGGTTGATAATCCGGATGTTCTTTCTGGATTTCAGCGGTATGGGTGTGCCCACATTGGTACTGGGACTTGCCGGTTTCTTAGCAATGATGATGTTAGCAGGTGTGTTCTGGTTGCACAGCTCTGCACGAACTGGTTCAGTAAAACGCCTTCCGCTTTTTATTGTTGGCCTCGTGCTCATGCCTGCCGGCTTAGCCACTAATTCGGTTATTCATATCTGGGCAGCTCACTACACGCGAGAAGAAATCACCAGTTACCGCCCGTATTTACCGCTGTACTATCCAGTAGAAAAAACAAACAGCGCAAAAAGTATTAGTCAATGGTGGCCTGAAGTATTTCCAGCACAACCAGGTCAAGTGGAATCGATAGCAATAAAATCCGGCGGGTTTGTTCGCTACCCATTACAAGATCCCGCTTGCATAGCCAAACCGAATCCACCCTCTATTTTATTTATCGTGCTTGAGAGCTGGCAGGCCGATAGTCTTAACCCTGAGGTCATGCCTAACCTGAATAAATTTTCGCAGCGCGCTACCCGCTTTGAAAAACATCTCTCTAGTGGCGCGGTCACTGTGCCGGGCTTATTTGGTTTGATGTATGGTCTACACCCAAATTATTTTGAGCTATTCAAATCGTCTCCAGGTCGTAACCCTAGTTTATTTACAGAGACTTTGCATCAGCTAGGCTATGAAACACGGGTATTCACATCCAGTAATTTAGATGGGTTCTCATTACGTAAATTATTTTTTCCGCACGTGCCTGAAAAAGATGTCATTACAGATTCTTCGGATGAAAACATCCTTGCACGCTATTTAGCTAGCGCTGATACACCATCAACCAAGCCACGATTTGATTTTCTTTTTTTGACGTCATCCCATTCGCCCTATACCTATCCTCCAGGCTACGCGCGCTTTAAACCGCTACCAACGGTCGAGGGAGGATTTGCGATCAACAGACAAACAGACGCGTTGCCTTACAAAAATGATTACCACAACAGCTTGTTTTATCTGGATGCATTGGCAGGGAAAATACTCACAGCCTCGCAAAAATCTGGCGCACTGGACAACTCATGGGTAGTTATCACGGGCGATCACGCCGAAGAATTTAATGAAAATGGTATGGGCTATTGGGGCCATGGCAGTAACTTTACTCGCTGGCAGACACAAACGCCTTTGATAGTGATGTCACCAGGGCAGTTTGTAGCAAAACAAGAAAAAAATGTATCGCTACATCAGGATGTCGTACCTACCTTAATGCAAGAGGCATTGGGCTGCGCTGCACCCGTCAATACATATAGCAATGGGTTAAATTTATTTAAGTTGCCAGCGCAGCGAGGCACCGTACTGTCGTCATATATGACACACGCCTACTGGTTTGATGACATGATTTATGATCGCACTACAAATAAAAAATATGATTGGCGCGATAGCAAACAGGTCCGCACATTAGAAAATACCGATGCAGTGCGTGCACTTATTAATGAAGAGCGGCGGTTTCTATCTACAGATAAGTAATCATCGATCATTCATTTTAAATTCAGCTAAAACGCTGGCTGCAGCAGCTAAGTCTAGGCAGCCAAATCATTTTCACCATAGCTAACCTTGATTTTTTTATGCGCTTGCAGGCTGATGAATGCATACCACGGCATAGGCATCGAGATTGAGCTGATTATTGTTTAGCCAGTCGCTACGTTTTCTAAAAGCAAAAGGTGCTGCGGTAGCTTCCGCAAAGCTTGCTGCATCCAACACGCCCAATGTCGCTTTAGCAGTAACTCCTTCAAGCGAGATCGATACAGTCTCTGCCGTCAGATTAGCAACCAACAACCAGCGACCCTGCGTATTTTCCCAAGCAAAAGCAGTTGCCTGCTCCGTAGAGGATACGTTCACAGGCAGCACTTTGGCGCCGGCAGCGCAGTTCAGTGAAGCCAGTACATGAAAGGCGGGATATACCGCTGCGCTTTTTTGGGTAGCGGGTAGGTTATCGAAGTAAGGCTGTTCATAATCACCTGAACGATAGATAACGCCCAGCGGCCCCGTTGGTGCTGCCATGCTAATGCGATCCACACCTGCACGCGCTAGCTCGGCGACGTATGCAAGCGTCCATGCTGCTGAAAATAAACCACGCTGACGAGGATCCATCTTTGCAAGACAGATACGACCATTGTTTGGATTCTCTGAAAAGGTCTTGCCATGCGGATTATCGCGTGCACCTATACCACTGGGACCGACACGGTGAGGTGTGCCACTTGAAAAAATCTGCGCAGTTTTGATCTGCCAAGGTACAGCTTCCAAGGTTTCCATCACTGAGCGATCGTCGGCTGCATGCACGATAGGACTGGTTGTGTTGGTAATGAAGTCCAGCTCGTCTATGGGTGGGCGCTTGCGATTGAGTTCGGTAAAAAAAGAAAACATACCGCCACCCAATTTCACATGCGGGAAGGCCGCACGCGCAGCGCGGTACAGTGCATCGAGTTCAGGTGCTGGCGGATACGTGCCGCCGGGCAGAACAGACTTCAGATGCCCCACAGGACACACAGCGACGGATTCCAAATCGAGACCCGCTTGCATAACCTGAGCTGCCACGCCTTGCAGTTCTGAGGCAAACTCATCAATGCTTTGCACAACAACTTCGAGCATAACTTCAGCATTCGTGAGTTTTGCTATGTCACGATATTTACGTAGCTGGTCTACGCCATGCTGTAAGCGCGGATCATAAAAGCAAGTCAAAAAATTTGGTGCGAGCAGCTGCATTAGTTTAGATTTACTCAGTGCTGCATCGACTTCTTCGGCAGGCACACCCAAACCAATGTGAGGCACGCGCGCGCTTCCTGCTTTACCAATCCCAATGCGTATAGATTGTGCTCCACCTTTTTTTGCAGGCTTGGGCAGCGGACCATTAAACGAAAAACTAACCGACTGCTCTACACGCTCACCGCCAGGCAAAGTGTAGGGCCAGGGTTTTGATAAAGGTCGGATATAGGTTTTGAAAGAAGCATCGGTCCAGTTACGATGATCTTCCATTTCGTAGGCATCACCTTCCATTGTCACGCGCACCCAAAGACCGGGCTGCACTTCATGCGAGAGAGTGCGTATGTTGCGGAAGGGGCAGTCGGGATTGACTTGTTCAGGGAAATGACTTTCAGTGCGACTGCCATCAACGTGTTCGATTTTGAGTGCATGACCCACCACGCCTTCTAATGGGTGCAATACAACGAAGCCGGTACGCGCTGTCAGAAAATCATTTTCGGGTAGGCCCGTGGCTTGAAAATCCAGCGATCCATCCGATTTGCCTGTGATGTGCGCTTGATAATGAATACTTTGCCCGGGACGGCTGCACGTAGCATCGTAGGATACAGAAAAGCCATCACTGCGCTGATCGATGTTCAGATTACGAATGGCCGCGACATAGGTACCCCAATTTTCATCGCGCACCAGAAAGGCTACCGCACGCATCACCTCCATGCCGTTAAGGCGCAGGTAACGCAAATTACCGCTATCGAATTCAACCGAGAGTGGTCCTGCAGTCAGTATGCGTCCGACGACATCCTCTTGAACGGTACCAGTGAGCATGATGGAACGGGAAGGTTTGCTGCTCGCCATATGGCCTCCATAACAATTGCCGCCGGTCTGATGCCGGTCGTTCACCCTAAAATTCTTTACCTTGATCCGGACGTCAAGACAGCCCCTGTTGCAGGATCGACGATGACAGCGCGTTGCATGTCCAGTGCCAGATGGACCCGCTCTCCAGCGCGATGCACATCGTGCGCGCCGACCTCAGCCACAACGACCTTGCCTCCCAACCGGAATTCAATATAAGTGCGAGACCCGGTGGGTTGCACTAATTCGACGTCAACTGATAAGGGCACCGACGACGCGTTGCCGGGTCGTTGCATGTGCTCGGGGCGCAAACCTAGCAGCACGTGTTGGCCACGCCATTTAGTGAGTTCAGCTGCATGACCGTGCGTTAGTGGTAACGACACTCCGCCTTCCAGCAAGAGCGTCAGCGCAGGACCCTGCCCATCGACTTGGGCAGGAATAAAGTTCATCGATGGTGAACCCAAAAAGCCAGCGACGTATTGCGTTGCGGGATGCTCAAACAACTCCAGTGGCGCGCCCTGTTGTTCGATCTGACCGCCACGCATAAGCACGATACGGTCAGCGAGTGTCATGGCCTCTATCTGGTCGTGAGTCACGTAGATCATGGTCTTGCCCAGCTCCTGATGCAGTCGTTTGATCTCGCCCCGCATTTCATCGCGTAGCTGTGCATCGAGATTGGATAACGGTTCATCAAACAAATACAGCCGCGCATTGCGCACCACAGCGCGGCCTATGGCCACGCGCTGCAGCTGGCCGCCGCTCAATTGGCGAGGATAACGCTCAAGCAGATGATCAATAGCGAGCATTTCGGCGGCACGCTGTATTTTTTGCTTAATCTCGGCCGCAGGAAATTTACGCACGCGCAGGCCAAAGGATATATTTTCGAACACCGTCATGTAGGGATACAAAGCGTAGTTCTGAAACACCATCGCGATGTCGCGATCTTTGGGGGGCATGTCGTTGACCACTTGACCGGCAATTTCTATCGTGCCTTGATCGGCGGCCTCCAGACCGGCTATCGTGCGCAGCAAGGTACTCTTGCCACAACCAGATTGACCAACCAGCACGATGAATTCGCCTTCGGGAATTTCAAGGTTGATGCCTTTAACGACATGGTTTTCGCCGTAATACTTGTGCAAGCCTTGTATTCGCAAATCAGCCATTTATTTTTTTCCTTTTTAGCCCTTGACCGCACCCATTGAGATGCCGCGAACTAAATAGCGCTGCATAAAAATCACCGCCAAAAATACCGGTAGCGTACCCAGCACTGACATGGATGCGATCTTGGTCCAAAAATTAGATTGCCCTCCGAAGTAGTGCGTCACTTGCACGGTATAGGTAACAACCTCTGTACGGGTGAGCACCAATGCAAACAGAAACTCGTTCCAGGCAAAAATGAATGTGAAGATCGCTGTAGAAAAAAGTCCCGCACGACACATAGGTATAACGACTTTCCAGATCACTTGCCAGCGCGTACAGCCATCAATTAATGCGGCTTCCTCCAGTGAGCGCGGTATATCTTGTATGTAGCCACGCATCATCCAAATCACGTAAGGCAAATTGAATGCTGTGTAGAGAAGAATCATTCCTATATAGGTATCGACCCAGCCCAGGTAAGCATAGAGTAAAAATACCGGAAACACTGCCGCGATCGGCGGTACCATACGCTGAGAGATGATCCAGTTCGACAGGTGATCGCCACCGGTTTTATAGCGTGCCAAACTGTAGGCACACATCGTACCTATAGTCATGGCCAGCACCGTTGAGAGTGACGCAATCACAAAACTATTCCATACAGCCGTAGCGTCACCGTCGGTAAACAGCACAAGATAGTTATTGAATTGCAGACTAGCAGGCCACCATACGGGTGGAAAAGCATAAATCTCATCGGCTGTCTTAAACGAAATCATAAACAGCCAGTAAACTGGAAACAGAAAGAAGGCCGTAATAATTACGGCTGCTGCAAGGCGCAGCCAGCGTGAGTGGGTAGGTTTCATCGTGATAGCTCCACACGGCGCAGGCCCCACAGCAAACCTATCGTCAGCAAAAAGATAATCACTAATGCAACCGCAGCGGTATAACTAGTCTCGAACTGTCTAAAACCCAAGTTGTAGGTGAAGATGGATATGGTCTCGGTCATGGTGCCGGGGCCACCTTTGGTTAAGGCCCACACCACATCAAAGAGCCTGAATAAATCGAGTGCGCGAATCATGAGTGCAATCGCCATCACCGGCCATATCGAAGGCAAGATAATTTGGAAAAATATTTGCCAGTAGCTTGCACCATCGATGGCAGCAGCTTCTTGTTGAGATTTATCGACATTAGCTAACGCAGCCAACAACAACAAAAACATGAAAGGTGTCCATTGCCAGATTTCGGCAATCAAAATGGCTGCATAAACCAAGCCCGGTTTAATCGTCCAGAGCAGATGCATTTCTTGCCCGAACATCCAGCCAAGAATTTGATTAATGGGTCCAAAGCGATCGTCAAACATCAGCGACCAGGTCGCGCCAGCCACTATGGGAGAGATCACCACAGGCAGCACTAGCAGGGCAATAAAAATTTGTCGACCGGGCAGCTGTTCTAAAAAAAGCTGGGCCATAAAAAGTCCAAAGATCAGTTCCAGTGGCAGTGCAATGGCAAGAAAAAATAAGGTATGCAAAACCGCTTCCCACAAACGCCTGTCATTGAGCAGCTGTAGGTAATTGGTTAGTCCTATAAAACTGGTGTCGTTATCTGTCATCGTGATGCCCTGAAAGCTCACGAGAATTAAATAAACCAACGGAAAAATAGCAACCAACAGCAGCACCAATATAGATGGCGCCACAAGGATCTGCCGAAAATAACGGTCTTGACGACTAAAATTCATTAGCGACACGAAGGAGCTCTCGATACGGGTAGTTTGAAGTAGATAAAATGCCGGTCGCGCCACGAGAGCTAGACCGGCACTACTTCAAGGGCTAAGAAAAGGCGCCTGTCATGAATGACATGCTAAGCGCCTGTATCGGGCTTACTTGGGGTAAGCACCACCCTTAGCTGCCCATGCGTTATAGACGGCCTTCTGCTTGTCGACACCCACCTTTGCGGTGATGTCATCCCACTGCTTGGCTACATCATCCAAGATCTTTTTAGGATCTTCGCCAGCCCACAGACGGCTAATACCCTGACGCAGTGCTTCTTCGTATTTGTCGGTCTGTATTAATGACAGATCAAGCAAACCTGTTTTAGAACCAGCCTCTAACGCTGCGAGGTATTCTTTTGCGTCTGGCCACTTCGCCTTGTACTCCGCGCTGGCGAAATGTGAATCGCGGAACGGATCACGTAGAGCGAAAGGTAACTGCACACGCTTCATCGAAATTTCTTCCGAATTCAGCCACTGAATAAACAGATAGGCTAGTTCTTTGTTCTTGCTGGTGGATGCCACGCCCAGCGTGAAACCAGCAGCAAGTTCAGGATGACCGCCTGGTGGCAAGGTGTAACCCACTTTGCCTGCCACTTTGGATTCAGGTACCCACTTCATGGCTTCATCTTTGATGTAACCCGCAGCAAAGCGACCATACGGCGGCCATGAGATAGTCATTGCGCTTTCGCCTTTAAGGAAAGTCGCAAGGTTTTCAACAAAGCCAAATTTCTCTACGCCTGGCGGCATAAATTTATTTTCGTTTTTCCAGTCAGTGAAGACTTTTACACCAGCAGCATTATTAATTTGTGCCTTCATGCCTGCATCAAAGAATTTGCCGCCTTCATTACGAAAACGCTCCTGGAACATAAAGTTACCGTAGCCCGGCTCACGGAACTGTGAAGCACCGTAGATACCTTTGGCTTTGAGTTTCTCAGTCAGGAACTGGCCGATTTCACCAAATTGCTTCCATGTTTTTGGAGGAGCAAGATCGTATTTAAATTTAGCCTTGAATTCTTTTTGCAGCGCTGGGTCAGCAAATAAATCTTTGCGGTAGTACATGATGAAGACGTCGCCATCATCTGGGAAAGCATAGATTTTTCCATTGACCATCATTTGATTGTCACGGTAAGTCGGCGCAATTTTTTGTAATTCAGCGCGATAACCGTATTTATCTACCATGCTGTCGAGTGGCTCAATAGCGCCTGCCTGTGCAAGGTCGGGTAACCATGAAGGAATAATATTGAGCGCATCATAGGCACCTGTACCAGCGCGGTATTCCTGCATAATTTTGGTGAACATTTCGGGTGTCTGTACTTCCACCACGTTGATCTTGCAGCTGGTGAGTTTTTCCCACATCGGACCCGAGAAATTTTTCGGATCGAGTGATTGCAGTCCTGCTTCCCAGACGACTGTGATGGTTTTGCCATTACAAAGCTTCTTGGCTGCATCAACAGCTTTTTGCGCTGAGCTCTGCGCATAGCTTGCTCCCGCTGTAAACGACAACGCTAACGTCAGTGCGGCAGGAAGCAAAAACTTCTTGCCTAATTTTGAATACTTCATAGGGAGTCTCCTTACCTTTATTTTTTTGTTTATTTAAGAATTCCGATACTACAACCTTACGGATTGGATAGTGTATTAATGGTTACAAATGGTCAATGATTATCGTTTCTCGTTTTAAGAATCATTTTAATTTAACAATCATTATCAGCGCGCACAGAAACTATTCATTTGCAGTGCCTTATTCACTCTTGGATTTTTAACTCTATGCGAATGCGGCACTGCAAAAAATACCTGGGCTTGGGACTTAAGTAATACGGTCTATGCTGTCGGCGATTTCTACCGTGTCAAATATCTTTAGCCAGTCTTCGCGCATTAATCGAGGTTTACCGAATTCAATCGCTTTGTTGCATGCATCAGAAAATGCGCCGGGTATCTCGTTGAATATAACGGCAGCGAGTATGTTCATATGACCCAGTAAAAAATCGCGTGCGGCTTCTTTTGGTACACCGCGGCGCACGACTTCATCCATGGCGTCGCGCATTACATCTAACAGGGTTGCGCACACGGTTTCAGATAAGCCGGGCTCCAGCAAAGCCATTTGCTCAACGGTTAGTTTGTAAGAACGCAGCACAGGCGCATAGATAGTTTTAGCAATGGCCTCACCGATGGCATACGCTTCTTCAGGGCCTTGCATTAACGAGTTGACGATGGATTGAGGTGCAGCAAGTCCACCGAAACGATCGAGTCGCGCTTCTTCGGTGGGCGCATTGTTAAAAATGGATGGATGACACGGATGGGTTACGAAATATATTAAATCTGAGCGCTTAGGTAAGTGACCCGCGAAAGGTGCAGCCGCATCGAGCGTGACTATCATCGTACCGGGCTTAAGATGAGGCTCTATAGATGCAGCGATCTTGCCGATTACGGTATCGGGTACTGCCAAAATTACGGCATCCGTATTTTTGAGTGCGACCTCAGGCGCTACACAGTCGATATTAAAATCCTGTGCAAGCTTTTCGCGACCCTGAGGATTGACTTCGATATGGTGAACGGTGTAATCGCTGTTGCGTAGATTTCGGGTTAATCGGTAACCCATTTTTCCGCCTGCGCCAAACAAAGCCAGTGTCGGTAGTGCCATGCTGTTGTCCCCTTGATTTATTTTTTTGACTTCGTGTTTTAATTTTTCCCGTACTGCCACTGCTCAACACGAAACAGTACGAGATGAGAGTAGCACTGTGTCGAAAAGCATTTGCACGACCTTAGTATAGCTTTCTCATTCTGCCCATGGACAAATGTCTTCATGGTGCATAAAACTATTGCAGCGCAATACTCGCGATGATGTACCAAACTGCGGCATGAATCGATTTTGAATCGAGTATGATCAAGCTGGCGTTATATCCCTTCAGCCAGACAGTAATCGTTTGAAAAATATAACAAAGACCTCTGTGCTTGATTTTTTGGCTTAGTGGCGATAAACAACTCCGACGCGTCCCTAAGGCACTGTGTCAATTAATTCTCATGCTCATTCATGACTTCATCACGAATTAAGGCTATTTATCATTTAGATACGGCGATGGCTCCCGAGCGCGCGGCCGATATCATTGCAGGCGAGCAGTCCTCAGGTACCTTTGTTGCTATTCCTGGAGAAGATGAAGCACTTAAAGCGCGCGCCGCAGCTACCTGGGAAATTTCTGCGTTGCCTACGCACGAGCCCGGCCCCAATAAGCGCTACCTGCTAACGCTATCTTGGCCGCTGCAAAATATAGGTGCGTCGCTGCCTAATTTGCTGGCCACCGTAGCCGGTAATCTTTATGAATTACGGCATGTTGCTGCACTGCGATTACTCGATATTGAACTACCGGATGAGTTTGCCACCACTTATCCCGGCCCGGCCTTTGGCATCGAGGGCACGCGTAGGCTAGCCGGTGTGTTAGACGGTCCACTCATAGGTACCATTATTAAACCTTCAGTGGGCCTTTCAGCAGATGCGACGGCTGGTTTTGTCGATCAGTTGTGTGCTGCAGGTGTGGATTTCATCAAAGATGATGAATTACAGGCCGACGGGCCTGCATGCCCTTTTGATGAGCGCGCGCACAAAGTCATGGACGTTATTAATCGCCACGCTGAGCGTAGCGGTAAGAAGGTCATGTATGCACTTAATATTACGGGTGAGCTCGATGAAATGAAGCGACGGCACGATTTAGTGCAATCACTAGGCGGCACCTTAGTCATGCTCAGCCTGAACTCTGTAGGCTTAACGGGTTTTAATTTCTTTCGTAAGCATGCGCAACTGCCTATCCATGCTCACCGCAATGGCTGGGGCTATTTGCAGAAAGGATGGTCATATATCGCCTGGCAAAAAATTTGGCGTTTAGCTGGCGCTGACCAAATGCATGTCAATGGATTAGCGAATAAATTCCAGGAAGACGATGCAAGCGTTATTGCTTCTGCACGCGAATGTCTTACGCCATTATTCCCTCACAAGCCTTGCACGATTATGCCCGTTTTCTCGTCTGGCCAGACCATCAGACAAGCACCCGGTACATGGAAAGCACTGCACTCAACCGACTTAATTTATCTGGCCGGAGGCGGACTGTTTGCGCATCCGGGTGGTATTGCTGCTGGAGTTGCCGCACTCAAGCAATCGTGGGAAGCCGCAATGAATAACGTGCCGCTAGAAGTAGCCGCAAAAACACAGCGCGAACTGCGCGAAGCATTAGAAAAATTTTCTGGTTAAAACAACGTGCACGCTTGCATCGATAATATTCTCGGGCTAACTATGTCAGCAGCCACACTAAAATAAGTATCATGATTAAAGTCGCTTTTTACGGTGATGATTTTACCGGCGCCTCAGACAATGCAGCGCAATATGCACGGCATGGATTACGCACACTGTTATTTTTTTCTAATCCCACTGATGCGATGTTGCAAAGTGCAGCACGCGACTACGACGTAATAGGTGTTGCGGGTACGGCGCGCTCTTTGTCACCAACCGCAATGAGCGACGAACTCATGCCGGTGCTGCAGAATTTTCATGCGCTCGGTGTGCCGCTGGTGCAGTACAAATGCTGCTCTACTTTTGACTCATCACCTGAAACAGGCAGCTTAGGCGAGGCCATACGCTTAATGCGTTCGCTATGGCGTGATTGCATGGTCCCTGTGCTGGCAGCTACGCCAGAATTTGGTCGGTACACCTTGTTCGGGCATCACTTTGCGCGCGCAGGAGACCATGTTTATCGGCTAGATCGCCATCCTGTTATGTCGCGCCATCCAGTCACTCCTATGCATGAGTCAGCGCTATCCGAGATAGTCGGCGATCAAGGCATTACGATTAAGCGCTTAATTGATCTGCGCATGCTCGACCACCACGTGTTAAGCCCGGATCAACTGGCAATCGATATCGCCACTGAAGACAGCGTCGTGTTCGATGGCTACACACTGGAGCACGTTATAACAGCTGCAGCCAGCCTGTGGGAGCTGTCACGTTCGCGCCAAATCTGCGCAATGGCTGCTCAGGGTTTTGCACATGCACTTGGCGCTCACCTGCGCGACCTTGGATTGATTACCGCGCCTGAGCCTACGCATAGCCTTGCACCGGTCGATAAATTATTGGTACTGTCAGGCAGCTGTTCCGCGCTTTCTGCTCTGCAGATAGACCGAGCCTTGCAGATAGGTTTTGATGGCATACACCTGCCGCCCTCACTGCTTTTGGAGGGCAATGAAGCTCAGCTCATAGAAATTGAGCACACCATGCTGGCATCGCTCACAGCAGGAAAAAGTGTTGTAATTTACACCGCTAGAGGGCCGGGCGATGACCAGGTCGAGGAAATTCGTCACCACCTACCTTCCGGTGTATCGGTACCTTCCTATATTGCGAATCGAATTGGTCGTATCTATGCGAAGTTATCTCGCAGTGCATTTGCTCATGCAGGTTTACAAAGGCTGGTGGTGGCTGGTGGTGATTCATCCAGCTTCACTATGCGCGAACTCGGTGCGATTGCACTGGAAACCAAAGCCAGCCATTTCCAGCAAAACGCTCATGTGTGCAGCCTGATCTCTGATGATCAGCTGATACACGGCAAAGAAGTTTTGCTCAAAGGTGGGCAGGTAGGAACCGCAGAGCTGTATGAATTAATGCTGAAGGGTTATAGCGGTAATACGTAAGGTTTGCGTCAGTACTCAGTTTTTATGTCACTCTTTTTTAATATTCTTCTAAACAACACCAAAAACAGTTTGCTAAACGAGTCATCAAGCGAGTTTAGACTCGCTCGCCGGGTTGCTATCCTATGCCAACATACTTGCATCTGCGTCCGCTGCGGATACGGTATTCAGTGCTTCTTATAGTATCTTCAGGTGTGAATTCA
>CAYUDI010000014.1:12067-22005 GCA_964443585.1 uncultured Bifidobacterium sp. | reverse complement strand
TGGTCGGTGTCGGTGGTGCCGGCGGTAACGCTGTGCAGCATATGATCAACAAAGGTGTCTCTGGTGTCGAATTCATCGTCGCCAATACCGATGCCCAAGCGTTATCGCTTTCAAAAGCACATAACGTGATTCAAATCGGCGAATCTGGATTGGGTGCGGGTATGAAACCTGCGCTGGGTCGGCAATTAGCTGAAGAAACGCGTGAACGTATTGAAGATTCATTGCGTGGTGCGCACATGGTATTTATCGCCGCAGGTATGGGTGGTGGTACCGGCACGGGTGCAGCGCCTATCGTGGCTCAAGTCGCTAAAGAATTGGGCGCGTTGACAGTTGCGGTCGTGTGCAAACCGTTTACCTACGAAGGTAAAAAATGCATGGACATCGCTAACGAAGGTTTAGACGAACTCAGTAAGCATGTCGATTCGCTGATCGTGATTCTCAATGAAAAGCTGGAAGAGATTTACGAAGATGACAGCATGGCGGAATGGTTACAGCACGCCGATGATGTACTTAATAATGCCGTAGCCGGTATTGCCGAGATCATCAATGTGCCTGGCCACATCAATGTCGATTTTAATGATGTTAAGACCATCATGGCCGAACAAGGTAAAGCAATGATGGGTACGGCGGTTGCTTCCGGTGTCGATCGTGCGCGTATCGCTGCCGAACAAGCGATTGCATCACCGCTGCTAGATGGCATTGATCTTTCCGGTGCTCGCGGTGTATTGGTCAATGTCACGGGTAGTCGCTCGCTCAAAGGCAAAGAAATCAAAGACGTGATGGCAACCGTGCGCGCATTTGCGGCTGACGATGCATCGATTGCGCAAGGTATCGCCTACGATGAAACTATGGGCGATGAATTACGCGTAACCGTTGTGGCAACAGGTTTGGGTCGTGCGCGCCGCTCACCTGTATTGGTTCCTAACCCAGTGGCAGTGCAGCGTACCGGTACGTACAACGAATCGGTGTCCACGGCCGATGCGGTACCCGGAGCCAATCAGCAGTTTGATGCAATACGTACACCTGCCGTATGGCGTCGTGAATCTGCTTCTGAAACAGTTCGTGCCATGGAGCGAAATGGCACGGAAACGTATGATATTCCGGCATTTTTGCGGCGTCAGGCAGACTAACTCTGCAAAAAGTCTACTGACAGGGCATACTTCGCGGTGCTCTAAACAGCCCACCGCGTCCTATGGCAACATACGGGCGCGGTTTTATTTCCACCTGGCGCGCGTGTGCCGTTCACCCTCCACATAAAAGGAAACATTATGACGATCAACGTTGGCGATCACCTCCCCGAAGGCAAACTTGCTGAATTTATAGAAACTGAAACAGCAGGCTGCTCGCTAGGCCCAAATACATTCAGCGTGTCTGACCTGGTAAAAGGTAAGACTATTGCAATTTTTGCTTTACCCGGCGCGTTCACACCGACATGTTCTGCTCAACACGTACCTGGCTATGTAGCGCACGCTAAGGACTTGCATGCCAAAGGCGTAGACGAAATCTGGTGTATTTCGGTTAACGATGCGTTTGTCATGGGTGCATGGGGTCGCGATTTGAAAGCAGGCGGCGCGGTTCGTATGATGGCCGATGGTAATGCAGACTTTTCTAAAGCACTTGGTTTGTCGGCTGACTTTAGTCAGTTTGGTATGGGTACACGTTCACAGCGTTACTCCATGTTGGTGAAGGATGGCGTGGTTCAAAAACTCAACATTGAAGCCCCAGGTAAGTTTGAGGTTTCAAATGCTGAGACCATGCTGGGCCAGTTGTAATCATCGTTCTTATTAAGAGAAATCCAGCGTGATACGACAGCGTACGATAAGTCAGATCGTCAGCACCACCGGCGTCGGTCTGCACTGTGGTACGCGAGTCGAACTCACGCTGCGACCAGCCCCTATTAATACCGGCATTGTTTTTCGTCGTGTCGATATACATCCACCAGTTGAGTTACCTGCCAATGCCACCGGTGTGGGTGATACTCGCATGGCCTCGGTGCTGGAAAAAGACGGTGTGCGCGTTTCTACCGTCGAGCACTTGATGTCAGCGTGCGCAGGTCTGGGCATCGATAACCTGATCGTAGATTTAACTGCCGAAGAAATCCCTATCATGGACGGTTCGGCGGCCTCGTTTGTTTTCTTGTTACAGCAGGCCGGGCGCAGTGAGCAGGATGCAGCGAAAAAGTTTATTCGCGTCTGTAAATCAGTCGAAGTACGTGAAGGCGAAGGCGCCCATGAAAAATGGGCGCGGTTAGAACCGTGTCATGGGTTTCGTTTGAAATTCTTTATTGAGTTTAACCATCCCGCTATCGATGGCAGTGGTCAGACAGCCGAAGTCGATTTGAGTTTTGAATCGTACATACAAGAAATCGCTCGAGCACGAACCTTTGGTTTTATGCAGGATGTAGAAACCTTGCGCGGCATGGGTTTGGCGCGTGGGGGCTCACTAGAAAATGCGATCGTAATGGACGAATTTCGTATTTTGAACAGAGGTGGTTTACGGTATCGAAATGAATTTGTTCGTCACAAAATTCTCGATGCCATGGGTGATCTGTATCTAATAGGTCATCCTCTGCTCGCAAGCTATACAGCGCATAAATCAGGCCACGGTTTAAATAACAAACTACTGCGCGCCTTATTGGCCGACCCTACGGCTTATGAGACGGTGAGTTTTGAAACTACAGCTGCAGCGCCTGCGGCGTACTCCACACAGCTAGAGCAAGAATGGGCAGCGGTTTAAATTCCAGGCATTTTCACGTTTTACGTTTCATGATGGTAGGAATTTAGGACCTGGTGCATGCAGCGGAATAATGCTGCGCGATCGGTTTTTTTCCCAAATGACCAGATCATTCGACGGTATCGGTTTGCTAAATAAATACCCCTGAAAATGATCGCATCCCATACTCATTAACCGTGAAAATACGCTGATGGTTTCTATGCCCTCAGCGATGACTTGTATGCCTAATTTATGGCCCAGGGCAATCACAGTTTCTGTAATGGCCATGGACCTCGTTTCAGTTTCTATGTGACCTATAAATGACCGGTCGATTTTTAATTTATCGACAGGCAAACGAGCCAGATGGCTCAGGCTAGAATAGCCAGTTCCAAAATCGTCCAGCGAAATGCTAAATCCTTTTTCTTTTAGATTGGTAAGTATTGATGCGGCTTCGTCGATTCGGCTCATTACTGTAGATTCTGTGACTTCGATTTCCAACCATTCATGCCCCATGCCGGAAGCGTTTACTAGGGAGAGTAAATTTTCTGTAAAGTCGGGTGATCTAAATTGCGATGGTGATACGTTAACAGCGACTTTCACGGGACTCATACCTAGTTTGATTCGCTCTTCAAATTCTTTGCAGACAGTTTTGATTATCCATTCACCCAGTACGAGTATCAAACCACTCGATTCAGCTGCGCCTATAAATTCGTTAGGCATACGAACATCTGCATTGGGTCTGGGCCAACGTATCAACGCCTCAACAGCGATCATATTGCCAGTGGTTGCTTCGATAATGGGTTGATAAGCCAGTTGAAATAAACCTTCATGTAACGCTGTTCGTAATTCTTGCTCAAGTATAAAAACACGCGCACCGTTTTTAATGATGGCAGTGGAAAAAAATTCATATTGGTTGCGCCCCGCATGTTTTGCATGCTTCATGGCGGCGTCAGCACATTGAATTAAGGTATCAATATCGCCACCATCATCGGGAAACTGGCTGATGCCTACACTAGGAGAAGTTCGTATTTCATGCCCGTCAATGATGTAGGGTTCTCGCAAACGCGAAAGAAACAGTGAGGCAATCGATTCAATCACTTCTCTGGAGCGCGTATTTGATACGAAAGCGATGAATTCATCGCCACCCAGTCGACCAACCACATCCCCATCACGTGAGCCTTCGAGCAATCGTTTAGCGACTTCGACTAATACCAAATCACCTACGTGGCGACCATAGGTATCGTTGATAGGTTTAAAGCGATCTAGATCAAAAAAGAATAGAGCAACTCTGGATTTGGCTTCTCTGGCATCTCTGATTAATTGCTCTCCCATGTCGTAAATCAGTACACGATTTGGAAGGCCGGTTAAAAAATCCTGCTTCGCCGCCATGAGTACTTTGCGCTCGGCATCGCGCAGTGCTGTCACATCTGTTGCAAAACCACCGATACCAAACATTTCTTTGGTATCGAGATAATTCAGTGGAAATTTAATAATTTTAAAATTTCGCCAACTACCTTTTGCATCTGGTATTTCAAAATCAAACTCAACCGGATTGCGTGTTGATAGTACGGTGCGGTCTGCATCGACAAATTTGGAAGCGATATAGTCAGGTACCGTATCTTTAATTAACTGGCCAGTTAAATTGTGCTCATGGGGCGCAAATACATGAATAAAACTTCGGTTAGCTAATAATAGACGGCCATCCATATCTTGCATGGAAATTAATACAGGGCTGTAATTTATTAAGTTGTGTAGTTCAGATCGTTCACGTATCAGTGCGGCTTCTATTGATTTTTGATCCGTGATATCGGCGATAAAACTGACACCCACAGAACCTAGCGGTGTTTCTGCTATTCCCATACTGGTTTGTATAGGGAAGACAGAGCCATCCTTGCGGCGGCCATTCATAGGAATATCAGTGAAGATTTTTGATTTGGCTTTAGAAAAAAATTCTCGGCGATGTAATTGATACTGGTGTTGCAGGGTTTCATCCATCAACACCGCCACCGATTTTCCTATGAGCTCATGTGGTTCATAGCCAAACATTTTATGTAAGTACTCATTGGCTATTTTTATTTGCCCATCGCTATCAACAGCAACCACTCCTTGTGCCGAGGCGTCCAGCAAAGCACGATTGGTTAATTCGCTAAGACGTAATTCATCGTTACGACGCTGTAGTTCTGTCAGCAGAGACTCGGAGTATTTTTTTCCATGCTGTATCAGATAGCCCAGAACGCTCACCAACAAGCCAGTCGTCGCGAACAAAATCAAGCCTGCCGCCATATCGGCTGGCGAGGGCCTAGCGGTGATTGCTTGTTGAATAAATAATATCCAGGTAAAGGCTATGGACAGCAGTGTCGCAAGCAGGCCTGGCCCTAGCCCTCCGTAAAAAGCACTGAGGGTGACGGCGACTGTGGGGAGAATAAACAAAGCGGCGCTGTGCAGCATGGGTTGCAAGAGGAGGCGCAAACCCGCCATCAAAAGTACAGCGAGGATGGCGAATAAATAAGGAGATTTAACGCTGAGCGTTAATTTTGATAAATGCAATTTTTCTAACATGAGCCCCCTCCAACCTCAGGCAGATCATGGTTTAGCCAGCGAGTTCAGTCGCAGTGGGATGAGAGACGACTTTGCTCAATGGACGAGTAGGGCACACCCGTTCAGGCCTAGGGGCTTTATGCTTTGAGTTTGCGCTTACTCAGCAGTTTATCCAACGCCTCTATCAATGGGGTATTGCCCGGAGTGACTTCGATCGAACGCGCAAGCGCCGCAAAGGACAGTAAAGCCGAGTCCGGCAAAGGCGGGGCTTTATCGTAGGTGCGTAGTGAAGATGCCGGAACAGCGACGTTTTTGACATTGATCTTAATAGTGTCAATTGGCCAACCTTTTTCTCGCAGCGAACTAGTTAAGCCCGGTAATGAGTGGCGCAATCGGGTGGCGACGGCGGCATTGGGCACAGCCAGCTGAAGAATATTTTCATGCAGTTTGAGCACTTTGCAGCTAGTCAAAGCCGGTGGTAGCAGACGTTCGCAATCAGTTTGTAGCCTGACTAGCGTTTCCAAGGTGTCCAGTAGTGGGGCTAAGCCTTCACTGGTTTGGAGAAATTCGGTCGCTCCGCGGGCATTGGGCCGCTGCTGCGGACGGCGGGCGGGAGTGAAATTAGTGAGCCTAGAAGACATACGAGGACAGTAGCACATTCCTTTTTCCGCTAGGGCGGGAAGGGCGGCAGGATGATGCCAGCATGCTAAAATCTCGCCTTTGCCCGTTTCAGCCTCCGCCCATCTGTTGGCCACCATGCGGTCGCTGCGACGCCCGTTCCTCTTGACTATCCGCGCATGTCTCTACTGACTAAAATTTTCGGCAGCCGCAATCAGCGGTTGATAAAAACCTTACAGAAAACCGTACGCGATATCAATGCACTTGAATCCGCGCTGGAACAGCTGTCGGACGAGGCATTAAAAGCAAAAACGCCCGAGCTTAAAGCCAGGCTAGCTGCAGGTGCGACGGTGGATTCTGTTTTACCTGAGGCATTTGCCGTTTGCCGTGAAGCGAGTAAACGCGTTCTTAAAATGCGTCACTTTGATGTGCAGCTGATAGGCGGCATGGTGCTTCATCAGGGCAAAATTGCAGAAATGGGAACCGGCGAAGGTAAAACCTTGATGGCCACTTTGCCAGCGTACTTAAACGCACTCACAGGCAAAGGCGTACACATAGTCACCGTCAATGATTACTTGGCTCAACGTGACGCCGAGTGGATGGGTCGCTTGTACAGTTGGTTAGGTTTAACAACCGGTGTCAATCTCTCGCAAGCATCGCATGATATTAAGCAGGCCGCCTATGCCGCAGATATCACCTATGGCACAAATAATGAATTTGGTTTTGATTATTTGCGCGACAACATGGTGTATGAACTACACGATCGCGTACAGCGTGGATTGTCGTTTGCCATCGTCGATGAAGTCGATTCGATTCTGATTGATGAGGCACGCACGCCGCTGATCATTTCAGGTCAGGCTGAAGATCACACGGAGATGTATCGCAAGATCAATGCACTGCCGCCTTTACTGACGCTACAAATCGGTGAAGAAACACCCGATGGTAAAGGCGTGGTTGAAGTGCCCGGTGACTACACCAAAGATGAAAAAGCCAATACTGTCCTGTTGACCGAAGACGGACATATAAAAGCTGAACGCATACTCACCGAAATGGGTCTGCTACCGGAGGGCGCGTCGTTATATGACGCTGCCAACATCAGCTTGATTCATCATTTGTATGCCGCATTACGTGCGCACACGCTGTTCCATAAAGATCAGCAATACGTAGTGCAAAACGATGAAGTCGTGATCGTTGATGAATTTACGGGACGATTGATGACGGGTCGTCGCTGGTCAGAAGGTTTGCACCAAGCAGTTGAAGCCAAAGAAGGCGTGCGCATACAGCACGAAAACCAAACGCTAGCGTCAATCACCTTCCAAAATTATTTCCGCATGTACGGCAAGCTGGCCGGCATGACAGGTACAGCTGATACCGAAGCCTATGAATTCCAGGAAATCTACAGCCTTGAAACAGTAGTTATTCCACCAAATCGGCCGAGTCGGCGCACAGACAAGCAAGACCAAGTCTTTAAAAATGCTGCGGGTAGGTATCGTGCTGTCATAGCGGATATTCGTGATTGTTACGAGCGTGGGCAGCCTGTGCTCGTGGGTACCACCTCCATAGAAAATTCCGAATTACTTTCTGACATGCTCACGCAAGCAGGCTTGCCGCATAACGTACTCAACGCCAAACAGCACGCGCGTGAGGCAGAGATTATCGCTCAGGCAGGTCGCCCTAAAATGATTACGATTGCGACCAACATGGCCGGTCGTGGTACCGACATTGTTTTAGGTGGCAATGTGGATAAACAAGTACAGCTCATTGATGCTGATACTTCGTTGACCCAAGCTGATAAAGATCAACGCGCCCAGCAACTGCGTGACGAATGGCAATCACTCCACGAGCAAGTGGTGGCTGCAGGAGGTTTGCACATTATAGGTACAGAGCGTCATGAATCACGCCGCATAGATAATCAGTTGCGTGGTCGTTCGGGCCGTCAAGGCGATCCGGGTTCATCGCGTTTCTATTTGTCGTTAGATGATCCGTTATTGCGCATCTTTGCTGGAGACCGAGTACGCGCAGTAATGGAACGTTTGAATATGCCCGAAGATGAGCCTATAGAAGCGGGTATCGTTTCGCGCTCTATCGAATCAGCGCAACGCAAAGTAGAAGCACGCAACTTCGATATACGTAAACAATTGCTCGAGTACGATGATGTCGCCAACGATCAGCGTAAAGTCATTTATACCCAGCGCAATGAATTACTCGAAGCGCGGGACATGTCTGAGATCAGCCAGTCGTTGCGTCATGGCGTATTCACCGAATTGTTTCAGCAGCATGTGCCACCTGAATCCATGGAAGAGCAGTGGGATTTAGCTGGCTTGGATGCTCAACTGGCTACTGAATGGCAGCTCAACCTGTCATTCACCCAGCTACTCAAGGATGAGCCGACCTTAACAGAGGAGGAATTACTTCATCGTCTGTTAGACGCTGCGGATGCTGTGCATAACGCAAAAGTAGAGCTGGTCACACAAGAAGCGTTTGGTGGTTTTGAGCGTAATGTCATGTTGCAGAGTATGGATTCGCATTGGCGTGAGCATCTGGCTGCGCTGGATCATCTGCGCCAAGGCATACATTTACGAGGCTATGCACAGAAAAATCCTAAGCAAGAATACAAGCGTGAAGCCTTTGAGCTGTTTTCCAACATGCTGGATTTGATACGCAATGATGTCGTGCGTACGGTCATGACTGTGCGCGTGCAATCACAGGAAGAAATCATCGCTGCCGAGGAAGAGTTGGCGCGCTCGCACATGGAAAATATCAATTACCAGCATGCCGATTTCAATCCAAATTTGGCGCCTGAAGAATTGCTATCTTTACCACCTGCCGCAGACCGCGCCAACGCACCGCAAGTCAATGATTTACCCAAGGTGGGACGTAATGACCCATGTCCTTGCGGTAGCGGTAAAAAGTATAAACAGTGCCACGGTAAGTTAGGTTGATCGTAGTTCGCTAGTAGCGAGAAGGTAACGCTAGCCAGGGCCCCGGCAATTACTGGGGCCTTGGTTTTTTTAAGCCCTACAATTCTTATTTTTACTCTGAAGATTACAGATCATGGCTGTCAATTCACCCATTCCTGATCGTGCCCAACTTAAACCCGTGCCTGGCATACAACTAGGCTATGCGCAAGCGGGTATTAAAAAACCGGGCCGCAAAGATTTGCTGATTATGAAATTAGTGCCCGGTGCTACCGTGGCCGGCGTATTCACTACCAATCGATTTTGTGCGGCCCCGGTGCAGGTCTCGCAAGCCCATTTGGCTGCTAGCCATCCTATAGTCGCGTTAGTCGTTAATACAGGCAATGCAAATGCTGGCACTGGCGTAGCGGGTTTAGCGAGTGCGAATGCCACCTGCGCTGCGCTGGCCAAGCTGCTAGGTTGTGATGCAGGTCAGGTATTACCATTTTCTACCGGCGTTATTTTGGAACCACTACCGCTAGAAAAATTGGTGGCAGGCTTGCCAGCGGCTATAGCTAATTTAAAAGAAGACAATTGGTTTGGTGCTGCCGAAGCCATCATGACCACCGATACACAACCTAAAGCGGCGTCGCGGGTTGTCACTATCGCAGGCAAGCGTGTCACGATGACGGGCATCTCCAAAGGCGCAGGCATGATCAAGCCGAACATGGCGACTATGCTGGGCTTTATGGCCTGTGATGCAAAAATTTCTCAGCCTGTATTACAAACGTTAGTTAAGCATGCTGCTGATGCATCGTTTAATTGCATCACAATCGATGGCGATACATCAACCAATGATTCGTTCATGTTGATAGCGACAGGTGCAGGCGAGCTTGAAGTTAATGATGTTGCTAGTGCCGAGTACAGCGCTTTAGCTGATGCCGTGACAGCGTTGTCGCAAGAACTTGCGCAGATGATAGTGCGTGACGGTGAAGGTGCTACAAAATTTATTACCGTGCGTGTAGAGCAAGGGCGCGATGCTGAGGAGTGCCGCAAAATTGCCTATGCCATAGGTCATTCACCCTTGGTTAAAACAGCGTTCTTTGCTTCTGATCCAAACTTGGGCCGCATATTGGCAGCCATCGGTTATGCCGGAGTGACTGATCTGGATGT
>CAYUDI010000014.1:0-12057 GCA_964443585.1 uncultured Bifidobacterium sp. | reverse complement strand
GAATCAGATTAATTTGTATCTGGATGATGTATGGGTTGCTAAACAAGGTGGCCGCCATCCTGACTATCAAGAACACGATGGTCAGCACGTCATGAAGCAAAGCGAAATAACCGTGAGAGTGACGCTTGCGCGTGGCACCGCTAACGCCACCATCTGGACGTGCGATCTTTCGCATGACTATGTATCCATTAACGCTGACTATCGATCTTAATTATGAATGAGCTAGAAAATTTTTTACATCGTGCTGAATCGGTTTTGGCACGCGTTGAGGCCATGCTGCCCGCACGTCCTCCGGAAATAGACTGGTCTGCGGATGCATTTCGCTGGCGTGTAGGCAGAGATCAGCGTGGGTATCTCAGTGCAGTCGCTCATCCTTCGCGCATACGCTTGGATGATTTGCATAACATCGCCATACAAAAACAGCAGATAGAACAAAACACGCAGCAATTCATCAGCGGTAAGCCGGCAAATAATGTGCTGCTAACTGGTGCGCGGGGTACTGGAAAATCGTCGCTCATCAAAGCCTGCTTGGTTCAATTTGCTCAACAGGGTTTGCGTTTGATAGAAGTCGATAAAGAACACTTAGTTGACCTGCCCGATATCGTTGATTTAGTAGCTGAGCGTCCAGAACGATTTATTATTTTTTGTGACGATTTGTCATTTGAAGAAGGCGAGAGCGGCTACAAAGCACTCAAGGTCGCGTTGGATGGCAGTATCTCGGCGCAATCAGACAATGTGCTGATTTATGCCACGTCTAACCGACGTCATTTGCTACCCGAGCGCATGTCAGATAACGAAGGCTATCGTCATGTCGATGATGGTGACTTGCATCCGGGTGAAACGGTAGAAGAAAAAATTTCTCTCTCTGAGCGCTTTGGCTTGTGGTTATCTTTTTATCCCTTCCGTCAGGATGATTATCTCGATATCGTTCGCCATTGGTTGCGCCACTTCGGTATCGCTAATGCGCAATTTTCCGAGGCTGAACCTGAAGCCTTGCGTTGGGCACTACAGCGCGGCTCGCGTTCGGGACGCATCGCCTGGCAATTCGCGCGCGACTGGGCAGGTAAGCACGCAACCTAGATGAAGACGAGCGATACCGCAGCAGATTCTGCCATCATGACTACGCCCTCTCCTATTGATGTGGCGGTAGGCATACTGATGAAACCCAATGGCGAGGTCTTGCTCGCGTCTCGACCTGAGGGTAAGCCGTTTGCAGGCTATTGGGAATTCCCCGGCGGTAAAGTCGAGCCGGGTGAACGTATTTTCGACGCATTGCAACGAGAGTTTGCCGAAGAAATTGCAGTGCACATTCTATCTGCCGAACCGTGGTGTGGTGTTGAGCATGTGTACCCACATGCGCATGTTCGACTGCATTTTTATATCAGTCGTGACTGGCGCGGTGAGCCGCGTGCACTGGAAGGTCAGCAGCTGGCGTGGCAAGGTGAAGTTGCACTTACCCCTTTATTGCCAGCCACGATCCCATTGATTGAATGGCTAGATCAATTGCGCTTTACAAACGGTTGTTAAGGCTCCCATTGTATTTGGATATTTTGGGTAGCGGCAGACCCTATAGAGGGCGATATTTCAGCAGGGATAACGATAGTCCCTGAGGGAGTTTCAATTTGTTGTTTAATTAATTTGAATGCACTAGTCAAAGTTATTCTGTTTTGACTACTTGATTGTAAATAGCTTTGAAGTAAATCTTTTTCTTTAATTGTGTTTCCAACTAAGCTAAGTTTTTTTGGTTAGGCTCTTTGATCGTCGTTGGTTTCGAGATCAGTGAGTATGAATAATCAGAGGTATGGTCCACTACAGGTGGCCTCTGATTGTCTGTCTGTGGTACTAGGTCGGTGTAGCGAAAATTCCCAAGTTAGCTTCAGAGCGTGTTATCGGGATCGAGATCATCGGGAGGGGCATCGCCTGGAATGATGTATTTTTCTTCTGCCCACGCACCAAGATCAATTTGCTTGCAGCGCTCGGAACAAAACGGACGCCAGCGATTGGATTCGTTCCATTCAACCTTGCTGGCACAGGTCGGGCAATCAACAACAGTAACCATGTGAGTGATTTATCAGAAATTACACAGCGTTAGTTCAAACGGCACATCACCCTCGTAAGCCTTGGGCTTCATGTCGCCACCCTGGCTGGTAAAGCGTATCCAGAGTACGTATTTGTTAGCTGAAATTTCAGGAATGGCACCCAGACTCTGGTCTATGCTCACGCGCAGCAGCTGATAGGTACGACCTTGCAACATTTGCTGGAAGCTGCCGGCTACTGCCACGATATTTGTGGCGCGGCCAGACTCGCGCAGCAAGCGCAAAATAATGTTGATGGCGGCAAACAGTGGTTCAAGTGGTGCAAACCATTGATTGATGTCAGCACGGCGTTGTTCAGTCGATTGTTGTTGCCACGCGTGGTAAGAAGGCAGATCGAATTCGCAAGCGCCGCCGGGAATAATGGTGCGCCCGCGTATGCTCATGAGCCATTCGTTCTCGCGTATGTGTTGGCCGGTTTTGCCTTGTATTCCGATTAGGGCGGCGCTGGTTCGTTCTATATCCGAAAGAATCTCGTTGAGGCGACTACTTTCTACATTGGGATTGGACTTGAAACCCAGTAGCGTTTGTTTTTGGCGTTCTAATTCTTGCAACAAATCCGATTTGAGATCTGCCCTGCCGGCTACTTCGAGCATTTCGTAGATAGTCGCGAGTGCCACATGGTGTTGCAGGGGATTATCCTGGACAACAAAGAACTTGAACTTGTCGTACAAGTCTTCAAGCCGCAGCAGCGTGCGAATACGCTCATTGAACGGGTATTCGTAAACGATCAAGGCAGCGTTCCTCGCGAGCATAAGTGAATACCGTGATTCTGACCCATGCGCTCCGAAAATACAAACATCCTGCTGCTTATTGTTACGATTTTGTGTTTAAGTACTCGATTGTTTTTGTTGGGCTAGCCGCAGGTAGTGCTGATGCAGGCGTTCAACTTCCTTTGCCAGCGTCTCAAGAGAGCGATCGTTAACAAGAACATCGTCAGCTGCGGCCAGCCTGAGGGTGCGGCTGACTTGGGCGGCCATGATGGCGCGTACTTGTTGATCCGAGAGATGGTTGCGGCGCATCACACGCTCAATTTGCAGTTCTTCGTTGCAGTCTACGACAAGAATACGGTCAACTCTGTCTTTCCAGCGGCCAGATTCGACCAGTAAGGGCACCACGAACATCAGATACGGGCCGTTAGCCTGGTTGGCAAGTGCGCGAGTTTTTTGTGAAATTAGCGGGTGCAGTAGTGATTCTAGTTGTCCACGGGCGGCGTGATCTGTAAATACCAGTTCGCGCATAGCAGCGCGATTCAAAGCGCCCTCTGATGTCAAAAATACATTACCAAAAATCCTTGCGATCTCGGGCATGGCATCGCCGCCAGCAGCAGTAAGCTCGTGGGATACGGCATCGGTATCAATAATACTGGCTCCGCGGTCGCTAAAAAGCGTGGCCACGGCCGATTTGCCGCTGCCTATACCGCCAGTCAGCCCCACGGAAAATTTTTTGAATGAGTCAGTCATTGCGTCAGTATGTTGATACGGATACTCATGCGTATGCAAGCCATGCATCTATAAAGGACTGGCCAAATAACAAGGCCAGCAAACCTGCCGCGGCAAGAAACGGCCCAAAGGGTATAGGGCGATCACGCTGATGGCGCTTAAGAGCAATCATTACGATGCCGAAGGTGGCGCCAACAGCCGAAGACAGCAGTACGATGAGTGGAAGCATCATCCAGCCCATCCAGGCGCCCAGGGCCGCCAGCAACTTGAAATCACCGTATCCTATGCCTTCTTTACCCGTCACTGCACGAAACACCCAATACACCAGCCAAAGCGACAAATAACCTGCTGCAGCTCCCAGCACTGCATCGCGCAGGGGAATAAACGTACCCTCAAGATTGACTAGCAAACCCAGCCACATCAAGGGCAGTGTTAATTCATCTGGAAGCAGTTGCGTATCGAGATCGATGAAACTCATGGCGATCAGAGCCCACAAGAAAAGCAAGGCCGATACACCCGCGATTCCACTGCCTAGCTGCCAAATCACGACCGCCGACAATATTGCCGTCAACAATTCGACGGCTGGATAGCGCCACGATAAACGGGCTTTACAGTAGCGGCAGCGACCCTTAAGCCAGATAAAGCTCAGCACGGGGATGTTGTCTGTGAATGCAAGCGTGTGACCACAACTAGTGCAAGCCGAGCCGGGCAAGACCAGGTTGTAGCGATCGGTATGGGGCGCGGGCTGATCATTTTCCAGAGCGAGATAATTTTCTGATTCGCGCTGCATCATGATGGGTATACGGTAGATCACCACGTTGAGGAAACTGCCCACAACAAGACCGATCAGACACCAGAGCACTGATGCAGACAGGTTGCCGGAGGGTGCTGCCAGAAAAGTAAAAAACACATCATTCATAGTAAGACCGACTCTCTTTACACCACCGAACCCAGTTTGAAGATGGGAAGATACATGGCAACGACCAATCCACCAATTAAGCCACCCAAAATAACCATAATGATGGGTTCCATTAAGGATGCTAACGAAGCAACGGCGGTATCGACTTCGTCTTCATAAAATTCAGCGACCTTGCGCAGCATCTGATCTAAAGCGCCAGATTCCTCTCCAATAGCGACCATTTGCGTGACCATAGACGGAAACATTAGCGTGTTCTGCATGGCCATAGTCAAACTAGTGCCACTCTTAACAGCCGCAGTGATACGTCGCGTGGCATCGACATAGACTGCGTTACCTGATGCACCACCAACAGAATCAAGCGATTCTACCAAGGGAACTCCTGCAGAAAACATAGTGCAAAGCGTGCGAGTCCAGCGCGCTATAACAGCTTTGCGCACGATCTCACCAAACAAAGGCAGTTGCAGTAACCAACGATCAGTAGTTGCTTGCAGAGCGGGTGAGCGCTTCCATGTCCGAACGAAAAGAAATGAGCTTAGCGAGACACCACCAAAAATCAAATACCAGTAACTAACAAAATGATCGGAAAGCCAAATGACAAATTGGGTAGGTAAGGGGAGCTCAGCACCAAAACTTTCAAAGACATTTTTAAATGCAGGAACCACCCAAATCATGATGGCAGCAGTCACAATAAATGCAACTGCTAAAACGGCAGCAGGATAAAACATAGCAGCGCGAATTTTTCCTTTGAGAGCAAGCGTTTTTTCTTTGTAGGTGGCTAGTCGGGCTAATACATCATCGAGTATACCGGCCTGCTCGCCAGCGGCCACCAGATTGCAAAATAGAGCATCAAAATAAGCCGGATAACGCCGAAGTGATTGTGACAAACTCGAACCAGTTTCAACGTGTGCTCGCACATCCCACAATAAGCGCGCTACGGATGGATTGCTGTGTCCACGAGCGACAATATCAAAGGCTTGTAACAGCGGCACACCGGATTTGAGCATAGTAGCTAGTTGACGGGTAAAAATACAAATATCTTTTTCCTTGATTCGGCGTTGTCGTACGGTGGCTTTTTTCTTGACACTGATAGCAGTTAAGCCTTGGCGACGAAGCAGCAAATTGACTCGCTCGGCGCCTGCAGCACGCATTTCACCCTGAACGACTCGTCCATTTTTGTCTTTGCCTTCCCATACAAAAATTAGTTCATTGACGTTGCTTGCTTGAGATGGACTCGCTAGTGTCATTTGATACTCCCGCATTGGAATTTACTAACTAAGGTGATCAATGATTGGTACAGCTGATAATTTCTTCTAGCGAGGTTAATCCTTGCTTTACTTTTAAAAGACCCGCCTCACGCAATGTGCGTACACCTTCGCGTCGTGCCTGAGCTTCGATTTCGAGAGCTGTACCATGCGCCAGGATGATGCTTTCGATAGCTTCAGTGATGGGCATGACCTGATACACGCCGACACGTCCTTTATAGCCACTACCGCTGCAATGCTCACAGCCCACAGCACGGTATAAAGGCGATCCATCGAGTTGAGATTCGGTGAATCCCGCATTGAGTAACATATCGATAGGCAGATCGACAGGCTGTTTGCAGCTGCAAAGCCGCCGCGCCAGTCGTTGTGCTGTAATCAAATTAACAGCGGCGGCAATGTTAAATGCTGCAACCCCCATGTTTAAAAGCCGGGTAAGGGTTGAGGGAGCGTCATTGGTATGCAAGGTCGAGAGCACCATATGACCTGTCTGCGCTGCTTTAATGGCGATATCTGCAGTTTCTAGATCGCGGATTTCGCCAACCATGATGATGTCCGGGTCTTGACGTAAAAACGCGCGCAGCGCAACAGGAAAAGTAAGTCCTGCTCGCTCATTGATGTTGACTTGATTGACGCCGGGAAGATTAATTTCTGCCGGGTCTTCAGCTGTGGCGATGTTAATGCCAGGTTTGTTTAATAAATTAAGACAGGTATATAAAGAGACGGTTTTGCCAGAACCAGTCGGCCCAGTCACTAGCACCATGCCATAAGGCCGGTTTATGGCATCTAGTAATAATTTTTTTTGATCGGCATCATAGCCCAGCGCATCGATGCCCAGCTGCGCCTGACTGCCGTCAAGTATGCGCATAACAATTTTTTCACCAAACAAAGTCGGTAATGTAGAAACACGAAAATCAATACTGCGTGTACTTGAGACTTGTAATTTCATGCGTCCATCTTGCGGGACGCGTTTTTCTGAAATATCTAGTCTGGAAATAACTTTGATACGCGATGCAAGTTTTTCTTTGATGGCAAGTGGTGGTTGAGCGATGTCACGTAAAACACCATCGACACGAAAACGTATGCGATAGAATTTTTCGAAAGGTTCAAAATGAAGATCAGATGCTCGTATATTTATCGCATCCGTTAATATTTTTTGTAAAAATCGAACCACCGGCGCATCATCAATTTCGCTCCCGCCAGGTTCAGATTCGCCTGTATTTTCATCTTCATTAACTAGGGCCACATTTTCAAAATCATCGCCAATGAAATCAGTAAGATTTTGCTCTGCGCTTTGTGAAGTTTTTCGTATGAGTTCTTGTAATTGGGGAAAAAGGACAACAATAGGTTCGACCGCCAAGCCGGTTTGAAATTTAATCTGATCAATAATTTGTTGCTGTGTAGGGTCAGCCATACCCAAGTAAATTTTATCGCCACGCCGTGACAGAGCAATTACGTTTTGGTTGAGTATTAATTTAGGGTCAATTAGTTTTTGCGGTAAGGCAGTGGCATCAACTGCAGAAACATCAAGCAAGGGATAGCCGAAGGTTTTTGCGCAAAATTCGCCGACAGTGTCTGCGCTCAACACGCCATTTTTGATGAGAGCATCGACAAAAGAAATTTTTTCCGAAGCGCTGGTACGTTGAATTGACTCGAGTTGGATATCATTGACTAAGCTGGCCTGCAATAATACGCGTGCCAAACCTGACGAGTTTCCAAAGTTGGCAACCTGTGACGGAAGGGTAATGGACATGAGTTTCCTATCAACGAAAAATCTAAGCGGCGCCCGAATGATGCGTGAGCACTGTTCGCGATGGTCGAGGTAGGTGATGTCAGATAAAGAGCAAGGTCCAGATCTGCTGCAGACGGACCTTGCTGATGCGAAGCTACAACAGGTAGCCCGATAAATCTGAAGAGAAGATTTGTAGCAGGATTTGTAGAATGACTAAGGTCGAAAGAGTTTAACCATGCGTATGGTGTGCTCTTGAACTTGCACAATTTCAATAACTATACCGGCAATTTTTAAGCTCACACTGGCCTCGGGTATGTCTTGCAGTGTTTCTAGCAGCAGCCCATTCAATGTTTTTGGTCCGTCGATCGGCAGATCAAGTCCCAAGCGCTTGTTAACTTCGCGTAAAGACGTGCTGCCCTCCAGCAGGCAATCGCCCTGACTGCTCCAGCCAAACTGATCGCCGCGGGTCGCTCCTGGCGTAGAGGTGGTGAATTCACCAACCATTTCTTCAATGATATCGTCCAGAGTGACCAGGCCTTGTACCTCACCATACTCATCCACAATGATGCCTAGTCGCTCATAGTTTTCCTGAAAATACTGGAGCTGCGTAAAGAGGTTGGTTTCTGCGGGAATGAAATAAGGCGGTGTTAGTAATTGGCGAAAATGATCTATCGTTAGTTCGTCTTCCTGATTCAGCAGGGCCATGGCTTTGCGTACATGCAGTATCCCAACGATATGATTTATTTCACCTTCAAATACCAGCAATTTATTGTGATAGCAGGTGGTTAGTTGATGCTTTATTTCTGCGACTGGCACAGCTAAATTGAGTGCTTCAATTTGCGCGCGCGGCGTCATTACATCTTCAACAGTGACTGTTTCAAGATCGAATAAATTAAGCAAAATACTTTTGTGCTTTACAGGGATAAAGTTACCGCCCTCAAGAACCATAGAGCGCAGCTCTTCAGGTGAAAGGCGTTGATCACGCACATCCTGACCTGTACGCAGGCGCATCAAGGACAACAATCCGCGTACAAACAAATTTACAAACCAAATGACTGGGCGAGCTAGCAATATTAACGGTTTGATGATGACCGAAGCAGGTAGTGCAATCCGCTCAGGATAGGTAGCGCCTATTACTTTGGGAGTGATCTCTGCAAAGACGATCAAGAAAAATGCCACCACAGCGGTAGCAATAGTAATGACTTCTTGGTTGTTGCCAAACGCTGAAATAGCAATCGATGTCACCAATGCGGTAATTAATGCATTGAGCAGCGTATTAGCGATAAGTATTAATGACAATACCCGATCGGTATGATCAAGCAACCAGAGTGTCATTACTGCTAGCCGTGATCCTCTACGTGCGAGGTGTTTGATACGGTGTCGGTTCAACGACAGCAGAGCAGTCTCAGAAATCGCAAAAAAAGCAGATATCAGAGTCAATGTAATGAGAGCTGACAGTTGCACCCACAGGGGCACAGTATCCATGAATCACCGTAGGAAGAAGGGTGCCAGTTCGGCAAGAAAAAACCACTTCTCAGTATAACGCAAGCCGAAGGCGTGCTTGCAGCGTTGTTCCCGAGGGGTTATGCACTCAGTTTGATCAAAATTGCTAAAATTAATCTTGGTGACTAGCTATTAATCCAATATCTTAATTATGTTCGCAATAAATGGTTTTGTTTTTCGCACGCTGGCAATGATTACGGTTGCTGTGATCCTGGCCGCCTGCGAAAAAACACCTCATACCGCTAACGTTACATTACCTAAAACGGCTGTCGAGTTGGGTGAGTTGATATTTCATGATGCCTCCCTGTCTGCCTCTGGCAAACAATCCTGTGCAAGCTGCCATTCGCCTGATCACGCACACGCGCAACCCAATGCGTTGTCTGTTCAGCTCGGTGGAATAAATTTTGATCAGCCGGGTACGCGAGCGGTTCCATCGCTACGCTATCTCAGTAAAACACCTGCGTTTAGTTTTAATCATGAAGGAACCCCATCCGGCGGCTTTAATCATGATGGCAGTGCTGAAACGCTTGCAGCACAGGCTGAACGTCCTTTATTGGCAGCCAACGAAATGGCTAACGGTACACGTGAACGCGTAGTTGAGAAACTACGGCTGTCAGCATACGCATCTGCGTTTAGAAAAATTTATGGTGATCAGAGCCTTAACGATGTTGATACGGCGTTTGCAAATTTAGGAAACGCATTAGAGCAATATCAGCTTCAGGCAGTAGAGTTTCATCCATTCGACTCTAAATATGATCTGTATTTGGCAGGCAAGGCACAACTTACACCCAGCGAGATGCGGGGCTTAAAACTATTTAATGAAGAAAAACGAGCTAACTGTGCAGCGTGCCATCCTGGTGAACTGGCGGCTGATGGAAGCTCACCGTTATTTACAGACTTTACGTACGATGCGTTGGGCATACCTCGTAACGATAGCATTGCAGCCAACGCAGACAAAAACCGATTTGATCTGGGTTTGTGCAACTCGGGTCGTAAAGGTAGAGCGGCTATGCCATCAGAGTGCGGAAAATTCAAAGTGCCTACCCTGCGTAATGTTGCTACGCGCAAGGTTTTTTTTCATAATGGTCAAATCAAGAATTTGCGCGACGCTGTGGCTTTCTATGTCAGTCGCGATACCCATCCGCAGGAGTGGTATCCCGTAGAGAATGGCAAAGTACAAAAATTTAATGATCAGCCGTTAGTACATCGAAAAAATATCAATGTTAATGAGGCACCCTACGACCGTAAACCTGGTCAACAACCCGCCTTGTCTGAGCAGGAAATTGATGATCTGGTTTCATTTCTTCATACCCTGACAGACAGTGACCTTGCACTCACTAAAACAAAATAAAACTTAGCTTGCATTAGTCCGTTATAAAAAATACGTGATTTTTAGTAGCAGTCCGTAGCTGTAAGCCTGGCGTAAAGGGAAGCTGCCTTTAGTCGCGGTACACTGATGCTGCACTAAACTACCGACCATAGATCATGCCTAACTGGAGTTATTTAATAGCCCGCTTGATTAGTGCTGTAGGCTCATGGCTTGATGCCAGCAATTTGAGAAATCGTGTTTATTTGCTAGAGCAGCAAAATGAGTTATTGCGTGTTGCTCTGGACGATATAACGCGCATGGATCCTGAGGGGCGTATCGGCTGGTATGCGCAACAGGCTATTGAACGTGCAGACTATCGAGAATAGCCAACACGCTGTTTAGGGAATACGGTTGAGTATTTTGCAGCGTTGAATATCACAGGCCGTGGGTAGGGAAGAACGGTATTCAGGAAACTGCTTTAACAAGCTGGGGTCTCGTGCGTAACATTGCCCACCCTTGCCATCGTTGTAGTAAGACAAAACATCAATACAGCGTCGCGAGTGCGCCAGCATTCCATAAAAATGTCCCATCTCATGAGCCAGCACCATTTGGAGTGTGTCGAGCGCATTATGGCTGGGGTTGCGCTGATTGAGCAGCTGGAAAGCCTGCGCTCCCAACGACAGTTGATTTTGTGTGAGATTGGCCAGACCGAAATGGCCTCCGCTACCGCTTCCATCCCACTGAACTACCACGATGCCTTTGGTGTTTTGAACAGGACCGGTCCATGGTGTTACTTGAGCTGGGATGCCGCACTTAGACCATTCCGCAGATGCGCGTGCCAGAAGGTTGATGACTTGGTGCTCTTGAAACCAAGAAGGAGCACCACTGTGCTTATAAAAAAATATGAGTGATGTGGCCGCAGTGGGGCGATCTTGCCCGTCACCCCAGGTCACTATGTCAGCTTCTTTACACTGAAGAATTTCTTGGTTGCGTATGCCTGCATCAGCTAGCGCAGTCCAAGACCACATGATGATCAACAGACCGACCAGATACGTACGTATGCCCTGAATCATAGATAGTGTTTGCGAGTAAAAAAACCCTACACAAAGCGAAGGGCTGATTCGTGGCAGTGATGCTTAGGTAATCCAGATCATGTCTGGTTGGCTTCAAGCGCGGGCGTATCGTTATCAGGGGTTGATTCAACGGCTGTTGTAGGGGCAGGGCTATCTGAAGGAATTGCTTCGTCCACAGCTGCTTCAGCCAAGGTTGCGTCTTGCGAAGAGCCCAGGCTTCGACCCAACAAGGCATGAGCTGTTTTCTGACCCAATTCAGTCAGTGCTAGTACACCACCACCTGGGCGGATGATGCCCATGGTGATCAGCTTGTCCAATTGCTGCTCATGTCGACCGGCATCCTTCAGCACTTTTTGGCTGCTGACTAATGTGATCATTAAATCAATATCTTCCACAGATAGCACACGCATAATGCACCTCCTGCCTTTTTCAACTTGGTAAATACTTGGTTTAAGTCAACATCAATAGACTAGCTCATTACAGCGCCGGGGGTAAAGCGCAGCGAGTTTAAACAGTGAAAAGGGGTAGTGGGTAGATTATCAATTCGATAATTTACCAATCCATTTGCCTATTTCCCTCACTTCAAAGCGCTCAAGCAAGCCACAGCTAACGTTTTGCCGCCTTAGCAAAAGTTATCTTTTTCTTCACGAATTGATGTGTGCGACGCCGAGTGCGCCATTAGGGCGCGCGGTCTCATGTACACACTTTGGAGATTAGATAATGAAAA
>CAYUDI010000013.1:254-22027 GCA_964443585.1 uncultured Bifidobacterium sp. | reverse complement strand
ACCAGATGGGAAATAAAATTATCTTTAAGACCGGAAAAATTATCTTCTGACATTTAGGGAGATGCTAATTGATTGTGAGTTTTACGGTGAGTCAGCGCAGCTATACGATGCGGGGCCTGGTGAACTAAGGGCTAAGCTTCGATCAATGACTTGCGAAACGCCGCGTTTTATTTAATTAGTGCTTCCTTAACTGAAAAACCTTGCCGGCTTGCTGCGACCAGGGCGATAGCGAGCCACACGTGCTGCGGCTGATATGACACGCGTTTTACGTCCCGTTGTACGCTTAAACCACATAGGCAAGGAAGAATTCTGGGTCAATTTCTTTTTGCGAAAGTCTCGCTGTTTGGCAGCGATTTCACTTTCACTGGGTACTCGCAGTCCCTCATGGATGCCAACAAAAGCCTGATTCGCTTCTGCAATGGCCTTGGTAAAGTCCTGCTCCGCCTCGGCAATATCGTCAGCGACTGTTTTGTTTAATTCGTTGGCGGAGCTGACTATGTTCTCCTGCATTTTGCGCAGCTCATCCATTTGCATTTCGCGATTCACTTCCGCCTTGACGTTGCTGATGTAGCGCTGCGCGCGGCCAAAAAGCGTACCGGCCATGCGCGCCACTGCTGGCAATCTCTCGGGCCCGATCACAACCAGAGCGACCGCACCGATCAGGGCAAGTTTGGTGAGGCCTAGGTCAATCATGGGATTAGAAACTCTGGAAATGGCAAATCAAACGGTCGCGGTCAACGCGACCGTTGCAAAGGCGGGCACTATCAGCTCTTGGATTTTTCGCGAGCTTCAACGTCAATGGTAGTTTTTTCGGCAACCTGTGCAGCAGGCGCGGCGGCTTTTTCTTCTTCGCTGCCTTTGACGCCGTCTTTAAATCCCTTAACGGCCTTGCCAAGATCTCCACCAATATTGCCAAGCTTCTTGGTACCAAAAACCAGCATCACGATAACAAGCACGATAACCCAGTGCCAAATACTGAACGAACCCATACTTTTCTCCTAGGATTACTCCGTAAAACCCAACCTGATCAGCGCTGACCCTTCCATGGACGCGCGCCGCCCATGACGTGTAGATGCAGATGGTACACCTCCTGACCACCGTCAGGACCTATATTAAACAGGGCTTTAAACCCTCCATCAGGACCATCCTCGGCGTTTTCGTAGCCCGCGCCGAGTTCTCGTGCCAGTTTGGGTGCCAATAGCATCATTTTACCTAACAACGCCTGATGTTTATCAGCACAATCTGCCAATGTGGGTATATGTTCTTTTGGCACGATCAGAAAATGGACAGGCGCAGCAGGATTGATATCGTGAAATGCAATCATATCGTCGTCTTCGTAGGCCTTTTTGGCAGGAATAGTACCTGCAGCAATCTTGCAAAAAATACAGCTCTCCACGCTCAGACTCCTGTTTATCAGTGTTTGTTAAGCTGCACGTCAGTTATCTCGCTCAACTGTCGCTGGCAATAAGGGTGTAACGAACTCAATCTGGTCGCTCTGATGCTTCACGCTGCTGCAGTTTGCGGTTGGCCATTTCTTCGATACCCGACAAGCCTTCGCGCCTGGCCAATTCATCTAATACCTGCTGTGGCGTAAGGTCAAATTGGGCCAGCATGATCAATGAATGAAACCACAAATCAGCGCATTCATAAACCAACTTGCTGGCTTGGCTACCGCTTCTGACATCCTTGGCCGCCATAACTGTCTCGGTAGCTTCTTCGCCAATTTTTTTCAGTATCGCATCATCACCTTTTTGAAACAGGCGTGAGACGTAGGATTTTTCAGGATCGCCGCCGGCATCCAGCTTACGCGACTCGATGATCTCAGCCAAACGGTGCAGGATATCGCTCATTTTTGTTTGTTGTAAATGTCTTCTGGTGCCTTGAGGACTGGGTCTGCTGCGACCCATTCAGGCTGCCCATCGGGGTTTTCTAATTTTTGAAAAAAACAGGAATGCCGACCCGTATGACAAGCAAGATTTCCCACCTGAGTGACTTTTAACAGCACCACATCTTCGTCGCAATCGAGACGCATCTCGTGTACCTGTTGAAAATGTCCTGACTCTTCACCTTTATGCCAGAGCTTCTTGCGTGAGCGACTCCAGTAAACCGCTTGCCCCAGCTCTACCGTACGTGCCAGCGCATCACGATTCATCCACGCAAACATCAACACATCATTCGAATCTTTTTCCTGGGCGATGACGGGGACTAAGCCGTTCTCGTCCCACTTGATTCGATTGAGCCATTTTGCACTCGCTATCATACGAGCCTCACCGGAATACCTTGTGCTGCCATAAACTGTTTGGCCTCGCCTACGCTGTGGTGCTCATAGTGAAAAATACTAGCCGCTAGTACCGCATCAGCATGTCCCTTAACGATGCCATCCGCCAGATCCTGAAGCCCACCGACACCACCGGAGGCTATGACGGGTATCGATACCGCATCTGAGACCGCTCGCGTTAAGGAAAGGTCAAATCCTGATTTAGTTCCATCGCGATCCATACTGGTTAGCAGAATTTCACCCGCCCCTAATGACTGCATTTTGCACGCCCATTCAACGGCATCCAGACCAGTCGCGTTGCGCCCACCGTGGGTAAATACTTCCCAGTGACCCGCCTGACTACGCTTGGCATCAATCGCTACCACGATGCACTGTGAGCCATATTTTTTGGCGGCGTCGTATACCAATTGAGGATTGGTTACTGCCGATGTGTTGATGCTGACCTTATCCGCACCCGCATTGAGTAATCGGCGCACATCGTCGACAGCGCGCACACCGCCACCAACGGTGAGTGGAATGAATACCTCGGAAGCCACTGCCTCAATAATATGAAGTATTAAATCTCTATCGTCAGATGACGCAGTGATATCTAAAAAGGTGATTTCGTCGGCACCCTGCTCATCATAGCGACGAGCAATCTCTACGGGGTCGCCTGCATCGCGTAACTCGACGAAATTAATGCCCTTGACCACCCGCCCGGCAGTCACATCCAGACAGGGAATGATGCGCTTGGCAAGTGTCATCTCAGTCTTCTTCGCCGATCTCGCCGGTAAGAAAATCAGCACGGTCTTGGGCCTGTTGCAGGTCTAGGGTTCCTTCGTATATCGAACGGCCACAGATTACTCCCTGTATACCTTCGTCCTGAACCGCGCACAATTCTTCTACATCCTTAATGTTGTGTACGCCGCCGGAAGCAATTACCGGGATCGTCATGCTTTGCGCCAGCTTGACAGTGGCTTCAATATTGACGCCCTTCATCATGCCGTCGCGACCGATATCGGTATACACAATCGCTTCACATCCATAATCTTCAAATTTTTTCGCCAGATCGATGACTTCGTGACCCGATAATTTACTCCAGCCGTCGGTGGCTACTTTTCCATCCCTGGCATCGAGGCCGACAATAATTTGTCCCGGGAATGCACTGCAGGCATCGTGAAGAAATCCTGGATTTTTCACCGCCGCTGTTCCGATGATGATGTAGGTGAGGCCACCATCCAGATACCGCTCAATGGTGTCTAAGTCGCGTATACCGCCACCTAACTGTATGGGTATCTCATCCAAATCGTACTCAAGGGCGTATTCACGCACTGCAGCGACTATGGATTTAATCGCTGGCTCGTTTTTGGGCTTACCAGCAAACGCGCCATTCAAATCCACCAAATGCAAGCGTCTGGCACCTTGTTGCAACCAGTGGCGCGCCATGTCGGCTGGGTCTTCGGAGAACACGGTCGCTTGGTCCATGTCACCTTGTTTAAGGCGGACGCAGTGGCCGTCTTTGAGGTCGATAGCAGGTATGAGCAGCATGGCTACTGTGGGATCAGTGAAGTGATAGTCGGGTTAGTGAAAAACGTTTGTGCCTATGCTCAGGGATTCCAATGTACAAAATTTTTATACAACTGCAAACCAGCAGCTGCACTTTTTTCTGGGTGAAATTGGGTGGCAAAAATATTATCTCTTCCTGCGGCGCAGCAAAATGGCAAACCATAAACAGTTTCGCCCAGCGCATGATCCAGTTGTTCGGGTACCGCATAATAACTGTGAACAAAATAAAAATAGCTGTTTTCTGCAACCCCGTCCCACAAAGGATGGGGCTGAAGTTGCTTGACCTGATTCCAGCCCATCTGCGGGACTTTAAACCGTGAACCGTCTGGTTGAAGCTGGCCTTCCAGCTGAAACTTCACCACCTTACCGGGCATGAGGCCCAGACACTGGGCGTCGCCTTCTTCGCTGGCATCAAACAGCATCTGCTCGCCAACGCAAACGCCAAACAAAGGCTTGTTGACTACCGCCTCCATCAGCGCCTCCAACAAGCCCGAGGCACGTAGGGATTGCATGCAGTCTGGCATCGCTCCCTGGCCGGGCAATACGATGCGATCAGCGGCATGTATGGCATCGGCCTGGCTGGAAACGGTAACCTCCGCATCCGGCGCGACATGGATTAACGCCTGCGCTACTGAGCGCAAATTCCCCATGCCGTAATCAACCACCACTATCTTATTCATGAAGTCACTTAGCGCTTGCGCGGATCAGTAAGCCGCCGAGCAAGCTGTTCTTAGAGGCTACCTTTGGTCGAGGGAATGGTGCCAGCGGCGCGAACATCCAATTCGGCAGCCATACGCAATGCGCGTCCAAATGCCTTGAACACAGTCTCGCACTGATGATGAGCGTTTTCGCCGCGTAGATTGTCAATATGCAGGGTCATCAGGGCATGATTAACAAAACCCTGAAAAAACTCATGTGTCAGGTCCACATCAAAGCTGCCTATCATTGAGCGCTTGAAAGGTACGTGAAATTCAAGGCCAGGGCGGCCAGAAAAATCAATAACAACCCGCGACAAGGCTTCATCTAGCGGTACGTAAGCATGACCATAGCGGCGTATCCCTTTTTTGTCGCCTATGGCTTTGGCAAATGCCTGCCCTAGGGTGATACCCACATCTTCCACGGTGTGGTGAGCATCGATATGCAAATCACCCTTGGCGCTAATATCAAGATCAATCAGGCCATGACGCGCGATCTGGTCGAGCATGTGATCGAGGAAGGGAACACCGGTGTTGAGTTTTTGCTGACCCGTGCCATCGATATTGATGGCTACCCGAATTTGGGTTTCGTTGGTATCTCGGACAACTTCTGCTGTGCGTGCCATGGCTGGAGTAATTTCAAGAATACAAACTAGATTTAAGGGCCGTGAGAAAAAGTGCATTCTCAGCCGGTGTACTTACGGTCACCCGCAAGCAGTTATCGAGTAAAAAGTGCATTTTACCGGCATTTTTAACCAAGACCTTGTGTTCTAGTAGGCGCTCGAATACTTGGCTGCCCGTTAAGCCCGCCTGGGTAACACGAAACAGAATAAAGTTAGCCGCCGAAGGAAACGCCTCCACACCTTCCAATTCTGCCAGGCGCGACAATAACTGTTCACGCTCTGATCGTATAGCGGCTGCCTGCGCATCCAACACCTCTGTATGCTCAAGCATAAAGGCGGCCGTGACTTCTGTGAGTACATTGATGTTGTACGGCGGGCGAACTTTATCGAATTCAGCCAGAAGTGATTTAGAGGCCGACATGTAACCTAAGCGTATGCCAGCCAAACCAAGTTTGGAGACGGTGCGCATGACGATTAAGTTTTCAAACTCAGGCAACCTCGACATAAAACTATCGCCAGCGAAAGGCTGGTAAGCCTCATCCACAATCACTAGCCCAGTGTCACCCACTTCGCGAATAATCTCCAGCATGGCCTGCGCATCAAACAAGTTGCCGGTTGGGTTGTTGGGATAGGCCAGATACGTTATTGCGGGACGATGCTCACGCACTGCGGCCAACATAGCAGGCAGATCGAGAGTGAGATCGGTGTTTAGCGGTACGCCGATAAAATCTAAGCCTGCAAATTGAGCTGACATGGCGTACATAACAAAACCCGGCACTGGCGCTAACACTTTCGCGCCTGGCTTCGCACACGCTACCGATACGATGCTGATTAATTCATCTGAACCATTACCCAAAACCACATCCCACCCAGATGGCACGCCCTGCTTGGCGCAGATAGCGGCCTTAAGGTTGGCGTAGGTAGGTACTGGGTAGCGATTGAGTGCAGCTGATCCTAATCGCCGACCCAACTCCTGTTGAAGCTCAGGAGAGAGCGTGTAGGGATTTTCCATGGCATCGAGCTTCACTAGACCTGATGCATCAGGCACATGGTAAGCCGATAGAGCACGCACATCGGCGCGAATAATATTTTTACTGACAGTCATAGTTATTTATTCAGCCGTAATTCAGCCGAGCGTGCATGTGCTTGCAAACCTTCACCATATGCAAGTTCAGCAGCAATTGCACCCAAGGTTTGCGCACCAGCTAGGCTTACATGAATAATGGATGAGCGCTTTTGAAAATCATACACACCCAGTGGCGAAGAAAAGCGTGCGGTACGCGAGGTAGGTAGTACGTGATTAGGACCGGCACAGTAGTCACCCAGTGACTCGGATGAAAATTTACCTAAAAACATAGCGCCTGCATGACGAATTTTGTCGGCCCACTGTTGTGGCTGTTCAGCTGAAATTTCTAAATGTTCAGCTGCTATCGTATTGGCGATCTCACAGGCTTCATTCATGTCGCGCACCTTGACCAAGGCACCGCGATTAGTGAGAGAAACGCGTATCACATCGCGTCTGGGCATATCCGCCAACAGATTGTTCACGCTCGCTTGCACTCGCATTAAATAATCAGCATCAGGGCACACGAGTATGGATTGCGCCAGCTCGTCATGCTCAGCTTGCGAAAACAAATCCATGGCGACCCAATCAGGATCGGTGCTGCCGTCAGCAAGAATAAGAATTTCAGACGGCCCTGCAATCATATCGATGCCCACTACACCAAATACGCGGCGCTTAGCTGCTGCAACATAGGCATTACCTGGGCCAACTATTTTGTCCACCTGCGGTATGGTTGCTGTGCCATAGGCGAGCGCCGCAACGGCTTGTGCGCCACCAATAGTAAACACACGATCAACACCGGCAATTTCTGCCGCAGCTAATACCAACTGATTTTTAATCCCATCAGGCGTGGGCACCACCATAATCACTTCGCCTACACCGGCGACTTTTGCAGGAATCGCATTCATCAACACGGACGAGGGATACGCTGCTTTACCACCGGGGACGTAAATACCCACTTTATCGAGTGCTGTAACTTTTTGTCCTAGCACCGTACCATCGGCTTCGGTAAAAAGAAAACCGTCTGAACCACATTCTTTTTTTTGTCGCTCGTGATACATGCGCACCCGATCTGCAGCGTGCTGCAAGGCGTTGCGACGCGCTTCGGGCAAGCTGGCTAATGCCGCTTGTCTTTCAGCACGTGGTATCTCGAGTGCTTGGATATTGGTCGCTGAGAGTCGATCAAACTTGGTGGTGTAGTCAAGTAATGCTGCATCTCCACGCTGACGAACATCGGTAATGATAGTTGCAGCGACGCGATCAATCGCTTCATCTTCAGAAGCTTCAAAGGCTAATACAGCCATCAGCTTGTGATGGAAGTCGCTATCGGTAGAATTAAGTTGGCGTATGACGACTGACATAAATTATTTTTCGCTACGTGAAGCACGATCAAATGCGTCAATGATGGACTGAAGTTTTTCTCGTTTAAGTTTTAGTGCCGCTCGGTTCACAACTAGGCGTGAAGAGATATCCATAATGTGTTCAACTTCAACCAGATTATTGGCACGCAAGGTACTGCCAGTAGACACCAAATCAACGATGGCATCAGACAGCCCTACTAAAGGACCCAGCTCCATAGAGCCATACAACTTGATCAAATCAACGTGCACGCCTTTTTCTGCAAAATGTTCACGTGCAACCTGTACGTATTTCGTAGCCACTCGCAAACGAGCACCCTGACGCACTGCATTGGCATAATCAAAACCCGCATGCACAGCAACCGACATACGGCATTTCGCTATATGTAAATCTAACGGTTGATACAAGCCCTCGCCGCCGTGCTCGAGAAGCACATCTTTGCCTGCGACACCGAAATCCGCTGCGCCATATTGCACATAGGTGGGTACATCCGAAGCACGCACGATCACCACACGTAGTTGCGGGTCACTGGTGGGAAGTATTAATTTACGAGATTTTTCCGGATCTTCGGTAACGACGATACCTGCTGCTTTCAGTAAGGGCAGTGTCTCTTCGAAGATGCGCCCTTTGGATAGGGCAAGTGTAATGATCTGATCCGTCATTTGATTCTTTGTATGTCAGCACCAACGGCTGATAATTTGGCTTCCATGCGATCGTAGCCACGATCCAAGTGATAAATGCGATCTACCAGCGTTTGCCCTTCTGCCGCCAGACCAGCAATTACCAGAGAAGCAGAAGCGCGTAAATCAGTCGCCATCACCGGCGCCCCTATTAATCGATGCACACCATTAATGATTGCGGTGTGGCCATCAATATCTATTAAGGCACCCAGACGATTTAATTCTTGTACGTGCATATAGCGATTTTCGAATATGGTTTCAGTCACGCGACTGGTGCCTTCAGCAACGCAATTGAGTGCCATGACTTGCGCTTGCATATCCGTAGGAAATCCAGGGTATTCAGTAGTGCGAAAATTTACCGCCTTGGGCCGATGACTCATTTGCACTCGTATCCAATCATCACCACTGGTAATGATGGCTCCAGCCTCGCGCAGTTTATCAACCACAACATCGAGTAAATCCGCGCGCGTATGTCTGAGCGTTACATCACCACCAACGGCAGCTACAGCACACAAAAATGTACCCGTTTCTATACGATCAGCGATGACAGAGTGCGAAGCGCCATGCAAAGCATCCACACCTGTTACCCGCAAACAGTCAGTACCTATGCCCTCAATACGCGCGCCCATCGCAACCAATAAGTTAGCCAGATCAGTCACTTCGGGTTCGCGAGCAGCGTTTTCAAGTACGGACTCACCCTCGGCCAACGTAGCAGCCATCAGTAAATTTTCAGTGCCTGTGACGGTAATCATGTCAGTCACGACACGCGTACCCTTGAGTTTTTTTGCACGCGCATGGATGTAGCCCGCTTCTATGCGTATCTCTGCACCCATGGCCTGCAAACCTTTGATGTGCTGATCAACCGGACGTGAACCTATGGCACAACCGCCGGGTAAAGATACCTTGGCCTCACCAAAACGCGCTAGCAGCGGGCCCAATACAAGTATCGATGCACGCATGGTCTTGACCATTTCATAGGGTGCTTCCAATCGATTGATATCGCGGCCACACAACTCAGTTGTACCCTCGTTGGTCTGTACCGACAGGCCCATTTGTATGAGCAGCTTTTGCATCGTTGCTACATCCTGCAGCCTAGGCACGTTCGATAACGACAAGCTATCTGCCGTGAGCAGTCCTGCACACAAGATAGGCAGTGCTGCATTTTTTGCGCCGGACACGGTAATCTCACCCGACAGGCGCTTACCCCCCGTAATAAGAAGCTTATCCATTACGACTGATATTCTTCCGGCGTCAGTGTTTTCATCGATAGTGCATGTATCTCCTCGCGCATGCGGTCGCCTAATGCTGCATACACCAATTGGTGACGCTGTATCGGACGCTTGCCAACAAATGCGGGTGAAACGATCACCGCTGTGAAATGCTGGCCGTCGCCATCCACTTCAACATGTGTGCACTCGAGTCCGTTAGAAATGTACTCTTTGATTCGTTCAGGTGTGGGTAACACGATTTACCTTTTTTAAAAAATTCGAAAACGTAAGTGTCGCAATCGCAGACAACACATTAATGCCGTAATTTATAACCACTCTTAAGCAGCCGTATTGCAATACCTGCCAACACCGCAAAGAATACCGAAACTATCAGCAGGCTAGTCGCCGGTGGCACATCAGAATGGCCAAAGAAACCATAACGGAAGCCATCAATCATGTAAAAAAACGGATTCACGTGGGAAACCGCAAGCCAGAATGGCGGTAGCGAGTGAACTGAATAAAAAACACCTGCTAAAAAAGTGGCCGGCACGATTAAAAAATTCTGAAATGCAGCGAGCTGATCAAATTTTTCAGCCCATACGCCTGCCAACAAACCCATGGTGCCGAGTATGGCAGAACCCACTAGCGCAAACACGATGATCCATAACGGCGCAACGAATGACAACTTTGCAAACCAGACAGTGATCAAAAATACACCGGATCCCACAGCCAGACCTCTAACCATGGCCGCCAACACATAAGCACCAAACATTTCCCAGTGAGATAGTGGTGCTAAGAGCACAAATACCAAGTTGCCGGTAATTTTTGATTGAATCAGCGATGACGATGAATTAGCAAACGAATTTTGCAATACGCTCATCATCACTAATCCAGGTACCAGAAAAGCGGTGTAAGAGACTCCCGGAAAAACCTGCACATGGGCTTCCAACACATGACCAAAAATCAGCAGATACAACATGGCAGTAACGATGGGTGCAGTCAGCGTTTGCGTAGCCACCTTCCAAAAGCGCAGCAATTCTTTTAAAAATAAAGCCTGAAATCCTGTCATTGCTTGCCACCCATGACTTGAATAAATACATCCTCAAGATCAGCTTGATGCAGTTGCAGATCTTCCAGTTTGGCGCCTGAGCTGCGTAGTGTCGCCAATATCCCCTCGACTTCGTCATGGTGAGTAACGCGCAGAGTGTATTGATCGCCCGTGTCCAGTTCATTGGGATGAGAAACAAGCGCATGCAATGATGCGGGGAGTTTGCCGCCTGATAGTTTGACTACCAACTGCGAACCAGAAATTCGTCGTATCAATGCCGCCGTTGAATCTAGAGCGACTACGCGACCAGATTTAAGCATGGCAATTCGGCTGCACAACGCCTGTGCTTCTTCGAGGTAGTGCGTGGTCAGTATGACCGTGTGCCCTTCGCGATTTAAGCGGCCAATAAAATCCCACAAGGTCTGACGCAATTCCACATCCACACCAGCAGTGGGTTCATCAAGCATGATGACAGGCGGCTTGTGCACCAGCGCCTGAGCTACCAGCACGCGGCGTTTCATGCCACCCGACAAAGCGCGCATATTACTGTCGGCCTTGGTGGTTAAGTCCAGGTGGTGCATAACCTCGTCTATCCATGCATCATTGTTGCGTATGCCGAAATAGCCCGACTGCATGCGAAGGGTTTCGCGGACCGTAAAAAAAGGATCGAAAACCAGCTCCTGAGGTACCACGCCTAAACACTGGCGAGCACGCCGGTAGTCCGTGACAACATCATGGCCTTTTATTACCACGCTACCCTCGTCGGCGCGAGCTAGCCCTGCGATGATAGAAATCAGCGTGGTCTTGCCGGCCCCGTTGGGACCTAGCAGGCCAAAAAATTCGCCTTCGTCTATGTTGAGCGATACGCCGTCCAACGCCTGCAACGAGCCGTAGCGTTTTTTGACTTTGTCTATCTGAATGGCTGTCATGGAGGGAATATCAAGACGTAAGGCGCACGCAAGGCTGTATGCGTACAAAGTCGTTGATTATAGGGGATTTAGGTCTTCAGACAGGGGTGGTGGTTCGCCCGGTGGTGCGTTATCGCCAGGGTAGCTGCTCAGAGAAGAACATCCACGCCGTATAACTGCGCCAAACTAAGAAGGCCAGAGGGCAACCCAACAAGCTGGAGCCGCACATTTTTTTCGTCTGCAGCACGCTGCCAGGCTAGCAGCGTTGAAACGGCTGAGGAATCAAAGTGAGTCAGCTGGGTAAGATCGATGGTGGTCATGCCAGCCCGGATCGCCTCTACACCGTCGCGCAGCGCAGCGGCCGCGTCGGACATGGTGATCGTAGTCGGCGCAAAACTCATTTCAGCTCTTAATCTGTTTCGGTGGCGTGGCTGCCAGCCGCTTGTTTCGTTCTGCCAATGCCTTGATCAAGCCATCAATACCGTTTTTGCCAATTTCGGATGCAAAGGTGCCTTTGTAGGTTTCTATGAGCCAGGCGCCGAGTATGTTCACGTCATAAATTTTCCAGCCCGCTGCTGTTTTCTCTAAGCGGTAATTCAGCTGTATGGGCTCGCCGCGCGGCTGGACCACCATGGATTTCACTTCGACCTCGTCGTCGTCAGGTGAGGCACGCATAGGCTTAAATTCAAGCACTTGATTACGGACCTGAGAGATAGCTCCCGAGTAGGTGTAGATCAATAGGGTACGAAATTCAGAAATGAGCGCGGTCTGCTGATCAGGGGTCGCTTCGCGCCAGAATCTTCCAGCTGCCAGCGCTGTCATTCGCTGAAAATTCACATGAGGAATAACCCTGGCCTGAACGACTTCCATTATCCGCTGCTGATTACCGGCCTGAATTTGCTTGTCCGTTTTGGCTAGGTCTAGAACTTCCTGGCTGATACGCTTAACGAGCACATCCGGAGCTTCTTGTTGCGCACTCGCTTCACCAGCGAGAATTAGACCTACTGTCAGCAGGCTAGCAAAAAAAACTCTTAACTTAAACATAGGTAGCCCGGATTTGTTGGTGGTGAGGAGCGCCGGCTTGAGCAACTCATGGGCTACATGATACCGAATGCCCGGCAATCGCATCAAAAACTAGTCCGAAAAAGTGTTTACGCTACAACAGTGATCAGTCTTTGCCGTCACGCACACGGCTTTCTCTACGCTGCAAATAAGCGTCCCGAAAAAACTGGTATGGATCCAACGCCGCGCCTTCCAAGATGGCTGTGGAGTCCAGCACAGCGGCACGATCATCGACAAGACGAAGTGCCCGGCCAGTATTTTTAGCGCGAACAGGAACGTCATTGGATGCCGTCAACGGATCGGCATAGAGATCTACCGGCTTGGCTAGTGCATCTCGTACTGTACTTGGTCCGAACAAAGGCAAAACGAAATAGGGGCCAGATTTGGCACCCCATACCCCGAGTGTTTGCCCGAAGTCCTCTTCATGTTTTGGCAACCCCATAGGTGTTGCCACATCTATCAAGCCGACGATACCTATGGTGGAATTAAAGATCACGCGGACTAAATCCGTTGTGCCATCTTTGGGCTTACCTTGCATGTAATTATTTGCGGCAGTCCACACATCGCCTATGTTGGCAAAGAAATTACCTATCGCTTCGCGGACAACGGCAGGCACAACATTCGCATAGCCAGTCGCAACGGGTTTGAGTACGTTGTCATCCAGAGTCTTGTTAAATGTAAACATCGATCTATTATAATTTTCATAAGGGTCGCGCGGATCACTACCTGCCCCGGGCGCAGTGGTGGCGCATGCTGTTACTAAAAATGTCACCGTCAGCATGGCACACCATCGCATTAATCGTTGTTTGCCCGTCATTTTTTCTCTCCGCTACTCGATTCGGCTGTCTTACTAAATAAAAACTGGCTTATCAAATTCTCTAAAACGATAGCCGACTGTGTACTCTTAATACGCTCACCCTCTACGAAATTTTTAACATCGCCACCAGGCTCCAAACCCACGTACTGTTCACCCAGCAAACCTGAGGTCAGGATTTTAGCTGAGCTGTCTCGAGGAAATTGGTGCTCCGACTGAATCCGCATGGTGACTTGTGCCTGAAATGTTTTGTCATCAAATGCAATGCTCTCTACCCTACCCACGACAACACCGGCACTCTTGACAGGTGCACGTGGTTTCAAGCCACCAATATTGTCAAACCGCGCCTTCAGACCATAGCTAGGGCCGAAGCTCATAGAGCTCATGTTGCCCACCTTAAGCGCGAGGAACATTAATGCCAATGCACCCAGCATTACAAACAGCCCTACCCAGATATCCAGAGATTTACGCTGCATTTATTCCTCAACTAAACATGAGTGCTGTGAGCAAGAAGTCCAGCCACAACACCATCAACGAACCTATAACAACCGTACGAGTGGTCGCTCTCGCCACGCCCTCTGGTGTGGGTGCGGCACAGTAACCCTCATACAGCGCGATGAAGGTAACAGCCACACCAAAAACGAAGCTCTTGATTACGCCATTCATGACATCGGCCCAGACATCAACCCCGGCTTGCATTTGCGACCAGAAGGCGCCTTCATCCACACCGATGAGCTGCACACCGACAATATAACCGCCCAACACTCCAACGGCACTGAAAATGGCTGCAAGTACCGGCATAGAAATCACGCCAGCCCAAAACCGTGGTGCCAGCACGCGCGTCATTGGGTCAACCGCCATCATCTCCATAGCCGCAAGTTGTTCCCCTGCTTTCATCAAACCAATTTCTGCTGTCAGCGACGTCCCCGCCCGCCCGGCGAATAGCAATGCCGTGACTACCGGCCCTAGCTCTCTTATCAGCGATAACGCCACCAGCAAACCCAGCGCCTGCTCTGAACCATATTTGTTCAAGGTGTAATAGCCTTGCAGACCCAACACAAAACCCACAAATAAACCGGACACCGCAATAATGACGAGAGAATAATTACCTATGAAATGCACTTGGTCTGTTATCAGGCGTGGTCGCCGAAAGGCTCCGGGTGACGCCAGCATCAATGCAACAAATGTACGCGCCGCAGCTCCGAGACCCTCAAGTCGAGCTCGTACCGTCGCTCCCAGGTTTGCTAGCGCATCAAGTATCAGATTCATTGCCGCGCCTTCATGCCCAGCTGCTCCGCGATACTGCGCCCAGGATAGTGAAAGGGTACTGGGCCATCGGCTTCGGCATTAACAAACTGCTTTACATAGGGATCATCGGATTCGCGCATCTGTGTTGGCGTACCGTGAGCGACAATTTTTCCCTGTGAAAGAAAATAAATATAGTCCGCGATGCTAAAAGACTCATGTACATCGTGCGACACCACGATGGATGTAGAGCCCAAGGCATCATTAAGTTTACGAATGAGATTGGCGGTTACACCCATAGAAATCGGATCGAGTCCGGCGAACGGTTCGTCATACATAATCAGTTGTGGATCAAGGGCTATAGCGCGCGCCAGAGCAACGCGACGCGCCATGCCTCCTGAAATTTCAGCCGGCTTTAAAGCAGCTGCGTTCGATAACCCAACTGCATGCAGCTTCATCAGCACCAGATCATGAATCATGGTTTCTGGTAATCGCGTGTTTTCCCTGAGCGGAAAGGCGACATTGTCGAATACAGTGAGATCCGTAAAGAGGGCGCCGTGCTGAAACAACATACCGATGCGTCGGCGCATCGCGTACAGATCGCGCGTACCCAAGCTGGCGACTTCCAGACCATCGACTGTCAAACCTCCGGACTGTGCACGCAGCTGACCACCGATTAACCTGAGTACCGTGGTCTTGCCTGAACCAGACCCTCCCATGACAGCAATTACTGCACCCTTGGGAAACTGCATAGTCAGACCAGAGAGTATGGGCCGCGCGTTATAACCGAAATGCAGGTCACGGATGTCTACTAGATTGGGCACAAGAAGTGTAATTTATTAGCTTTAGAAAGCACGATTGTAATTCACACAACCACGTTACGCGAAGATACTGACACTAAACATCTGATCAATAGCTCACCAGCAAATAAAAATGCCCGCTAACGTAGCAGGCATTTTTGCCGTCAGAACAGCGCCTGTACTCAGCGCGGCAGGACAGATGATCCCATAAGGAATTCGTCCACCGCTCTTGCGCACTGGCGACCTTCACGTATGGCCCAAACTACCAGAGACTGGCCACGACGCATATCCCCTGCTGCAAATACTTTGGGAACTGACGTCAGGTAGCAACCTTCGCCATCAGTCGTCGCTTTTGCGTTACCGCGAGCATCCTTATCCACACCAAAGGCTTCAAGTACGGAATTGACTGGTGAAACAAAACCCATAGCCAGCAAAACAAGATCTGCTTTTAATTCGAACTCGGAATCGGGCACTTCGACCATCTTGCCGTCTTTCCACTCCACGCGGGCAGCAATCAGTTTTTCGACTTTGCCATTTTTACCCTCTAGGCGCTTGGTGGCAACAGCCCAGTCACGCTCACATCCTTCTTCGTGCGATGAAGAGGTACGCAACTTGGTTGGCCAGTAAGGCCACACCAGTGGCTTGTTTTCAGTTTCGGGAGGTTGCGGCAGCAGTTCAAATTGAGTAACCGATGCAGCCCCATGGCGATTGGATGTACCAACACAATCGGATCCCGTATCACCACCACCAATCACGACCACGTGTTTACCGGTGGCCATGATTTGCTCTTTAAGTTTGTCTCCAGCATTGACGCGATTTTGCTGTGGTAAAAATTCCATTGCATAGTGGACACCACTCAGTTCACGACCTGGCACGGGCAAGTCACGCGGCCATTCGGCGCCACCGGCGACGACTACAGCATCAAACTCTTTGTTTAACTGCTCGGGCGATATAGTTTCTTTCGCCAGACTAAGTACCTCTTTGGGCAAGTCTTTACCGACTAAAACACTGGTACGAAACTTTACTCCCTCACCCTGCATTTGATGAACGCGTCTATCGATGTGTGTTTTTTCCATTTTAAAATCTGGAATGCCGTAGCGAAGCAGCCCACCTACGCGATCGTTTTTCTCAAACACCGTTACATCATGACCTACACGCGCTAGCTGCTGTGCCGCAGCCATACCCGCCGGCCCAGAACCAATAACAGCTACTTTTTTTCCTGTTTTTTTCTCTGCGGGGTGTGGCACAACCCAACCATTTTCCCAACCTTTATCGATGATGAAATGCTCTATCGATTTGATACCGACGGGATCATCGTTAATACCCAAGGTGCATGCCGATTCACAAGGCGCAGGACAGATGCGGCCTGTAAATTCAGGAAAATTATTGGTCGAATGCAGGTTATCCAAGGCCTCGCGGTACTGACCGTTGAATACCAGGTCATTCCAGTCCGGAATGATGTTGTTGACGGGGCATCCGGTATTACAAAAAGGAATGCCGCAATCCATGCAGCGAGCACCCTGAACTTTGGCATCGGCATCCGAAAGATGCATCAAAAATTCTTTGTAATGCTTAGTGCGTGATTGCGGCGCTTCGCTAGCCTCTTGCAGACGCTGGAATTCCATGAAGCCGGTTACTTTACCCATGTGTGTTCTCTTTTCTTTTCAACAAAGATGACTGAGGTTACGAACTGACTCACGTCGTCACTTTTTCTTTTGTCTTGGCCGCCGCAGCGGCATACATTTCGCCTAAGGCTCGCTTGTACTCAGTTGGGAAAACTTTCACGAATTTAGTACGCGCGTTACTCCAATCATCGAGTAATGATCTGGCACGCGTACTGCCTGTGTATTTGAAATGCCGCTCGATCAAGCCCTTTAACATCACTTCGTCGGTTAATCGCTCGCCGTTACGAGCCAGGCTGTGCCATATGGAGGGATTAATCGTTGACTCTTGTTCAGAGGCCGACAACACGGGATCCAGCGATACCATGGCGAGATTGCATTTGCGAGAAAAACTACCATCCTCATCATATACATACGCCAAACCACCTGACATACCTGCAGCGAAGTTACGCCCGGTTTCGCCCAACACCACCACAGTACCACCCGTCATGTATTCACAACCGTGGTCCCCCGTACCCTCGACAACCGTAACAGCTCCCGAGTTACGCACAGCAAAACGTTCGCCTGCAACGCCATTAAAAAAAGCTTCGCCGGCAATCGCGCCATACAAAACCGTGTTTCCAATAATAATGTTGTCAACAGCTCGGCCACGAAACTCCGTGTTGGGACGAACGATGATACGACCACCGGAAAGACCTTTACCTACGTAGTCATTACCTTCACCAACTAAATCGAGCGTCACACCATGCGCCAGAAAAGCGCCGCAAGATTGATCCGCAGTTCCCTGCAGTTGTATGTGTATCGTGTCGTCAGGCAAACCTTCATGACTATATTTTTTCGCGACCTCACCCGAGAGCATGGCACCCACAGTGCGATTGAGGTTTTTGACCGGAGAAATGAACGACACTTTTTCACCGCGATCTATTGCGGATCTCGCCTGAGCAATTAACTTGTGGTCTAGCGCCTTGGCCAAGCCATGATCTTGTTTCAAAACCTGATGACGTGGCTGGTCTGCGGGCACATCGGGTAGATAAAAAATCTTGCCAAAGTCTAGGCCCTTGGCTTTCCAGTGACTGATTGCTTTTGATTTATCCAAAAGATCGGCACGGCCTATCAGATCTTCAAACTTACGTATGCCTAGCTGGGCCATAATTTGACGCGCTTCTTCTGCCACGAAGAAGAAATAGTTCACTACATACTCAGGCTTGCCCTGAAACTTTGCACGCAACAAAGGATCTTGCGTGGCAACGCCCACCGGACATGTATTGAGATGGCACTTACGCATCATGATGCAACCTTCCACCACCAGAGGGGCCGTCGCAAAACCAAATTCGTCAGCACCCAGTAAACCACCTATTACTACATCGCGACCTGTTTTGATCTGGCCATCGGTTTGCACGCGTATGCGGCTGCGCAATTGATTCAGCACCAGCGTTTGCTGAGTCTCGGCCAAGCCCAATTCCCAAGGCGTACCCGCGTGCTTGATAGACGACAGCGGTGAAGCTCCGGTACCACCATCATGGCCAGCAATCACTACGTGATCAGCCTTGGCTTTTGCAACGCCGGCTGCAACCGTGCCTACACCCACCTCCGATACCAACTTGACAGAAATATCGGCCAAAGGATTCACGTTTTTCAAATCGTGAATTAGCTGTGCCAAATCTTCAATGGAATAAATATCGTGATGCGGTGGCGGCGAAATCAGACCCACGCCCGGCACAGAGAAGCGCAGTTTGGCAATGTATTCAGAGACTTTGTGTCCTGGAAGTTGACCACCTTCACCAGGCTTAGCGCCCTGAGCCATTTTGATTTGTATTTGCTCAGCTGAGGTCAGGTATTCCGCTGTAACACCGAAACGACCCGATGCCACCTGTTTGATTTTGGAGCGCAAGGAATCTCCATCTAACAGAGGAAGATCAACTTCAACCTGCTCGTGGCCAATAACGGACGCGAGGGTGTCACCCTTTTTAATCGGAATGCCACGTAATTCTTTACGGTAGCGATTTTCATCTTCACCACCTTCGCCTGTATTGGACTTGCCACCAATACGGTTCATTGCAATAGCAAGCGTAGCATGTGCTTCAGTTGAAATAGAGCCCAGCGACATTGCGCCGGTAGCAAACCGTTTGACGATTTCCTTGGCTGGCTCGACTTCATCGATGGAGATAGCTTTTGAGGGATCAATTTTGAATTCAAACAAGCCGCGCAAAGTCATATGTCGCTTGGATTGATCATTAATGATCTGCGCATATTCTTTGTACGTGCTGAAATTATTCGCCCGCGTTGAATGCTGTAATTTTGCAATCGCGTCCGGCGTCCACATGTGATCTTCACCCCGCACTCGGAAAGCATACTCGCCGCCAGCATCGAGCGAATTGAGGAGCAAAGGATCGCTACCAAACGCTTGTTGATGCAATCGCAAAGCCTCCTCGGCCACCTCAAAAACACCTATACCCTCAACATTGGATGCTGTGCCTTTGAAATATTTATCGACCAATGCCTTGTTTAAACCTATCGCTTCAAAAATCTGCGCGCCACAGTAAGACATGTAGGTCGATATGCCCATTTTAGAAAATACTTTGAGCAGACCTTTGCCGATGGCTTTTTGGAAATTGTAGATCGCTTTTTCTGGTGCGAGATCGCCGGGCAAACCCTTAGCCATTTCGGACAACGTATCCATAGCAAGGTAGGGATGTATCGCTTCGGCACCGTAACCTGCGAGCAAAGCAAAATGATGTGTTTCCCGCGCTGAGCCCGTCTCAACTACCAAGCCCGCCGAAGTACGCAACCCCTTGCTGACCAAGTGCTGATGCACTGCAGATGTGGCCAACAGAGCAGGAATCGCAACATTGTCTTTGTCTACATGTCGGTCCGAAATAATTAAAATATTGTGTCCCGACTTCACCGCGTCTACGGCTTGTGCGCACAAGGAAGCAAGACGGGCTTCTACACCCTCTTTGCCCCATGCTGAGGGGTAGCAAATATCCAATTCGAATGATCGAAATTTTCCACCAGTGAAGCTGCTGATAGCGCGCAAGCGGGTGATGTCTTTGTAATCAAGAATTGGTTGCGATACTTCTAGCCGCATGGGCGGATTAATATTGTTGGTATCTAACAGGTTGGGTTTGGGTCCTATGAAGGATACCAACGACATCACCATTGCTTCGCGTATGGGATCTATCGGTGGATTGGTCACCTGTGCAAACAGCTGTTTGAAATAGTTATACAGCGGTTTGTTTTTGTTCGACATGACAGCCAGCGGCGAATCATTACCCATCGAACCGGTGGGCTCTTCTGCCTGCACTGCCATAGGTGACATCAAAAACTTAATGTCTTCCTGGGTATAACCAAACGCTTGCTGACGGTCGAGCAGTGTTGTTGTCTCTGTGCGAACTTCAGGGGCTATCGTTAAATCGTCAAGTTTGATACGTACTGAATCTATCCATTGCTTATACGGCTTAGCGTTGGCGAACATATCTTTTAGTTCTTTATCGTCAATGATGCGGCCAGCATCAAGATCAATTAAAAACATTTTGCCTGGCTGCAGACGCCATTTCTGGATAATTTTAGATTCAGGTATCGGCAGCACTCCTGTTTCTGAAGCCATGACAACCAAATCATCATCAGTGACGATGTAACGCGCAGGACGCAAGCCGTTACGGTCCAGCGTTCCACCGATATGACGACCATCGGTAAACGCCATGGCGGCCGGGCCATCCCACGGCTCCATCATGGCAGCGTGATATTCATAAAATGCGCGACGATTTTCATCCATCAGCGTATGGTTTTCCCATGCTTCAGGAATCATCATCATCATGGCTTGTGCAATCGGATAGCCGGCCATCACTAATAATTCAAGTGCATTATCAAAACACGCGGTGTCCGACTGACCTTCATAAATTAGTGGGAAAAGTTTATGCAGATCTTCGTTCAGCACCGCCGATTTCATGACACCTTCGCGGGCACGCATCCAGTTAAAGTTACCCTTGACTGTATTGATCTCACCATTGTGCGCAAGCAGTCGATACGGGTGGGCGAGCGGCCATTCTGGGAAAGTGTTGGTAGAAAATCGCTGGTGCACTAATGCCAGTGCAGACACACAGCGTGGGTCTTGCAAATCTTTGTAATACACACCCACTTGATCGGCCAATAGCAAGCCTTTGTAGACTACTGTTCGCGCTGACATTGATGGAACAAAAAACTCTTTCCCATGTAACAAATTCAGTGCCTGAATGGCGTGACCGGATGATTTTCTGATGACGTAAAGTTTACGTTCGAGTGCATCGGTCACCATGATGTCTTGACCGCGGCCTATAAAAATTTGTCGTATGACAGGCTCTTTGTCGCGCACTGTGGGTGACATAGGCATGTCGCGGTTCACAGGTACATCACGCCAACCCAACACGACCTGCGACTCTGCGTGAACTGCTCGTTCTATTTCTTGCTCACATGCGATGCGCGAAGCATTTTCTTTCGGAAGAAAAACCATACCAACGCCGAACTCGCCGGGCGGTGGCAACGTAACCCCTTGCTTGGCCATTTCTTCACGATAAAACTGATCAGGCAGCTGAATCAAAATTCCTGCGCCATCGCCCATGAGGGGATCGGCTCCTACGGCGCCCCGATGATCGAGGTTATGCAGGATTTTTAAGCCTTGCTCAACAATCGCATGGCTTTTTTGGCCTTTGATGTGCGCGATAAAGCCGACACCACAGGCATCGTGCTCATTACTTGGATCGTATAAACCTTGGGCTTTCATCGCGACACTCCACGGCATAAATTAAGAGGATAAGAGGATAGTGCAACGCAATAAGCAGAGCAAT
>CAYUDI010000013.1:0-244 GCA_964443585.1 uncultured Bifidobacterium sp. | reverse complement strand
GAAAAAAATTAGGGTCGGATAGCTAATTCAGATGGGACCAGAGAAGGGAAAAATAAAATAGGGTCAGAATATATTTGATTTGGCTTTTACGGGCATTTAACACCCGAAAGTAAGACCAAACCCAAAACTCTGACTTAGCCTATTTCCTTGCGGACGACGCTCCAGACCCCGGTGAGTCTTGCGGCTGTGATTCTTCAGGCATGCTCGCTTTCCGTGGCCGGCCCCGGCGCTGCGGCTCTAGTCG
>CAYUDI010000012.1:0-22430 GCA_964443585.1 uncultured Bifidobacterium sp. | reverse complement strand
ACCGCGGGTGGCGAACTTACTCGAATCGAACTACTACAACACAAAGACAGCGCGGATCAACGTCGTAACGTTGTACTGATGGAGTCGGGTGCAAGCCGCACGTATGTTGGGCAAAGTGGTTTGATAGGCGCCAATGCTCCCAACCATCGCTCCATGTTCACTGTCCGTCCTGGATCACGCAGCCTAGATGCTGGCGACACTCTGCAACTGATTTTGGATGCTGAACAAGATGGCGTAAAACTCACCAAGACGTACACCTTTAAACGCGGTGAATATGAAATCGGACTAACCCATGAGGTAACGAACGCCACTGCAGCTGCAATTACTCCCTCTGTCTACGTCCAACTGGTGCGCGATGCTAGCAAGCTTGAAGGTGATTCACGCTTTTACAGCACCTTCACGGGTCCCGCCGTCTATACGGACGCAGAAAAATTTCGTAAAGTAAATTTCGAAGATTTAGACAAAGATAAACAACCGCCTGCTGCGCAAACTGACAAAGGCTGGATTGCAATGGTGCAGCACTATTTTGTATCTGCCTTCCTGCCATTGGACCAAGGTACGTACGAATTATTCACTCGCAAAATCGACGACCGTTTATATGCGGTTGGTGCCATCATGAAGATGGGAAGTATCGCTCCGGGCTCAATCGCAAAATCAACCGGCAAGCTTTACACCGGCCCTCAAGAATCCGCTAAGTTGGAAAAATTTGCACCTGACTTTGATTTGGTCAAAGACTATGGTTGGCTGACACTTATTGCTAAACCAATTTTCTGGTTGATGGAGCAAATACAAAAAGTATTGAGTAACTGGGGTTGGACCATCATCGTTTTGACCATACTGATTAAGCTGGCATTTTTTCCATTGTCCGCAGCGAGCTATCGCAGCATGGCAAAAATGAAGCTGGTTACACCAAAAATGACGGCCATTCGTGAACGCCACAAAGGCGATCCGCAACAAATGAACGCCGCCATGATGGAACTCTACAAAACTGAAAAAATTAATCCTCTGGGTGGCTGCCTGCCGGTAATAGTTCAAATTCCGGTGTTCATTGCGCTGTACTGGGTTTTGCTGGCAAGCGTAGAAATGCGTCACGCTCCATGGTTAGGCTGGATACAAGATTTGGCTGCTCCCGATCCCTGGTACATCCTGCCAGTAATCATGGCTGTATCGATGTTTGTACAAACCAAACTCAATCCTACGCCGCCAGATCCAATTCAAGCAAAAGTTATGATGTTCATGCCGATAGCCTTTTCGGTGATGTTCTTCTTTTTCCCTGCTGGCTTGGTGCTTTACTGGGTCGTCAACAATCTGCTATCGATCGCGCAGCAATGGGTGATTACGCGGCAAGCCGAAAGCGCTAAATAACATTCATCGCGCTGCACATTATGCGCAGCCATGAATTTCAAAGTCCGTCGCCATAAGCCACGGACTTTTTTCTTTACCGATAAAATCTCACCATGATTTCAGATAACTCGCCTATTGCCGCCATTGCCACTGCACCCGGTCGCGGGGGTATAGGCGTGGTGCGTATTTCTGGCAAAGATCTCACATCGTTAACGCGCGCTGTCTGTAGGTTGAGTGACTCAACTGGACTCAAACCTCGCTACGCGAGTTATCTTGATTTCATTCGTGCTGACGGCAGCGTGATTGATACGGGACTCGCTATCTATTTTCCTGCACCGCATTCCTACACTGGCGAAGACGTACTCGAACTCCAAGGCCATGGCGGGCCTGTAGTAATGCAAATGCTACTGAGTCGCTGCTTGGAAGCTGGCCATGAAATAGGGCTTAGGTTAGCCAATCCCGGTGAGTTCACGTATCGCGCGTTTCAAAATGAAAAAATGGATCTCGCACAGGCCGAGGCTGTTTCAGATTTGATCGAAGCATCTACCGAAGCTGCCGCAAAACTCGCAACCCAATCTCTTTCTGGTGCATTCTCGCAAGCCATACATGCGCTTGTTGAACAAGTAATTAATTTGCGTATGCTCGTCGAAGCTACGCTGGACTTCCCTGAAGAAGAAATTGATTTCTTAGAAAAATCTGACGCACGCGGCAAATTAGGCGCTGTAGTTACTGCCTTACGTGGCGTACTAGAACAAGCTTCACAAGGTGCGCTGTTGCGCGATGGCTTAAATGTCGTATTAGCAGGTCAGCCCAACGTTGGAAAAAGCTCCTTGCTGAACGCTCTTGCAGGTTCGGAGGTCGCGATAGTAACCGCCATCGCCGGCACAACGCGCGACAAAATTACTCAAACCATTCAAGTTGAAGGCATACCCATCAATATTATTGATACCGCCGGTATCCGCGATGATGACCATGCCGATAGTGAAGTCGAGCGCATAGGTATTGCACGCACTTGGGCCGCAGTGGAAACCGCCGATGTAATTTTGCATATTTTGGATGCCAGTCGCGGGCCGACGCGCAGCGATGAAGAAATCGTTGAACGCCTGCCTGACCATGTTCCGCTGCTGCGCATTTGGAACAAAATTGATTTGTCTGGCCATCACGCCTCAATAGCTATTGAATCCGATGCAACGCATATTTATCTATCCGCATCTGAACGGCTAGGCATGGATTTACTGCGTAAAGAATTACTGCGCATCGCTGGTTGGCAGCAAACCGGTGAATCTATTTATCTTGCGCGCGAACGTCATTTGCTCGCATTGAAAAGTGCTGATGACCATTTACGTGTTGCGACCGAATTAGCTGCTCAACACGACAGTGCTCTCGATTTATTTGCTGAAGAACTTCGTCTCGCACAAGATAGATTAAACAGCATTACTGGCGCGTTTACATCTGATGATTTACTGGGCGTGATTTTCAGCCGCTTTTGTATAGGCAAGTAACCTTTAGAGAGCGCGTTAGGGTTGAAAGTCTAATCCTAACCCCGAACGCTCTCCCAAATTACTTTCACGGATCGTTTGATTACCGCTCCTACCGCGCAAGATGTATATCTTTACTGCCGGGTAGTGGCGCGTGATTTTTTAAAGTCTGATTTTCGTATCAGGCTATGTATGCCTTTAGTTCTATCCACGACTTGCGACACATTGAAATCCGTCGCTGCTGACAAATAGGCATACGCTACTGCTCTGTCCATACCCAGTACTTCTGATAGAAAACGTACTGACTCGCGCACAGCATCCTTCATCGCTTCGTTTAAATCGGGGTGCAAACCTATAGCAATCCAAAACTCTTTTGTTTCGCCAAACGGCTTCACCAGTGTGCCTGAAGCAGAAGGTATGCGTGAATCACCCTTTTTAAGCAAGGTAATACGAAAACTAGCACGCATGGAGTGTTCTAGCGCTGTTAATGCAACCTCACCATTGCCTTGTGACATATGCGGATCGCCCGTATAAAAATTTGCGCCACGAACAAACACAGGCAAATAAACAGTCGTACCCGCACCCAAATCTTTCACATCCATATTGCCGCCATATACGCCTGGTGGAACTGAATGTACCAACTCCGTGGTATCCGCTGCCACACCCATCACACCCATAAATGGTGCTGTTGGAAACACGACTTCGGCACCTTGCGTATTTTTCAGTACGCCTTGCCACTGACCACGCGCTGTTTTGCGTATCGGTGTAAAAACGGACATATTATGAAATTTTGATGGGTCTGCTGCGCTGGCGTCCGCCTCAGGTTTTGGGCCTTCAGGAAACTCTCCCGGCAAAGCACCCTTGCCATGACGGTTAGAGATAACACCATAGGGCACGCGCGGTGTCACTGCCAACACATCTATCTTTAATACATCGCCTGGCTCTGCACCTAGTATCGCGACAGGGCCCGTTACTATGTGTGGGCCATCTTTAAAAAAATCATGTGGCACATCCGAACGCGTAATTGCAATCGCATCGTTTAGCACCATGTGCGGCGAAACACCATGTGATCCAAAATACTGAACAGGGTTTCTACCCTGATCTTCCAAAATGCCTTCATGCGACAACGTGTCAAACACTACCGTGGCGCCCGAGGGCACGGTTAATATCGGCGCATCCGTTGCATTCGGCAAAGAGGGTACATAAAACACCTTGCCGCCAAAACCTTTAATCATCAGTGGGCCAGGTTTATCTGCCAGCGGTTGCAAAGGCATTTTGTAAGGGGTGGTTGCGGTAACAGATAAGCTAAGGGCCGCGAAAAATATACCAACAATATGATGTGTGATTTTCATTGTAATTAGTGGTCTGCAAAACACGAGTTGAAAAATAAGAGGGCGAATTAATAGCAGCAGTACTACTTAGCGTCGTTCAAAAACGCCGGTATTGCGATTTTTTCTGACGTCATTCCATGGAAAGACCTGCCCATTCATGGCAACAAATACTCCCGCGGGTGATAACTGCGCTGCCGCCATAGCAAAACCCAGGTTAAACAACGCGTCGGAATTGATCACTTCATACGGAATCATTGCCCCAACCAGCACTATTGTTTTAGGCAACTCTTCGTTCCCCAAAACATCGGCTGTCTCACACACAGTGTCGGTACCGTGCACAATAACAATGCTATCTTCTGCTGAATCAACGCAGGCTTTTTTTATTTGCTGCCTATGCTGATCTTGCATGTCGAGTGAGTCGAGCGCAAACAAATGCTCAAATACAATCTCTTGGGTCAGTCGGGCGCGCTCCAAAGCAAATGGCAACACACTCTTACCTAACACTAACTGGCCTGTTAGCTCGTTATAGTGTTTGTCGAAGGTACCTCCGGTAGCAATGATGCGCAGTGTCATGACGTTCGCTGGTTTTTACGTGAATAATCGGCAAAGTGAGATCATATCCTGAAGCCCGACCTCGTTGATTCTGATGCACAAATGCCGATCGCTAGCAATACTGAGCGGATCGATGGGGGAAAAAAAAGGAGTGGGCTCGCGGGGAGTCCACTCCTGAAATGCAAGGCAAGCAAGGCGAGGAACGACCTGATTGCCCGCCATCCGAGACAAGATGGACTGCCATGGTATGAGGCTGATCTCCGGTAATCCAATGCTATGTTGGAATGGTTTTATGCGAAGCCTCATGCTGTGACAACTTAGTAAAAAATCTACGATCCCACATCAACAGCAATCTATTATTTTCCACGTAGCGCTGCCCGCTTTCATGGTTCGGTATTAAACGGCTACACTAGCATGTGTTGTTTCCTTTTTTTGCTCGATCATGAAACCTGTCGCACCCGGCACCGTTATCTTTCACCGCTATCGCGGCTATGGCGTGGTGACGTCCGTTAACCTTCTGACCGGCTGGATATCGGCGCGCTTCGCCAGTGAAGGCAGGACTCTGGATTTGAACCTGTCTTGTGATCATGTGCAGCACGCAGACGGTGAACCTATCCTCTTCCGCAGTACTTCGCCTGATCGTATGCCACATGGTAAGTTGATGGCCATGATGCGCCAGTTGCATAAGGCAGGTTACCAACGACTGTATCTTTACAGCTGGCCCAAACCATCAGGCTTGCATTGGCGCTGGCACTTGTTTACCGGACCGCGCCATTGGATGCAACGCAGTTGGCGTGAAGGATGGTACGGCTCTGGCGCTGAGTACAACCTTAATCCAATAATGGGCTGGGGCGATAATCCCGGCGCATCTGAGCATGATTTGGTATCGGCTTTAGCGCGCTTTGATCCGCATGGGTTGTCACGCGCACTAGGAAGAGACGAAGACCATACCCAGTGGTTTGCTGATGTGTGTGATGCTCTGCTGCCCAACTACACCTTTTCTTTGGGATGGGATCAGCACGCTGGCCCTCAGCCAACTCACTTGCCCGTCATACCTTTGCGCAGCAGTGTTGCTCCCTACTCCGGACCGCCGCTACCTTGGCCACCCGGTTGGGGTCGTTTATGGAGTAGCGTTCCGAGAGTTACACCTGCGGCGAAAATCACGGGAACAACTCCCGCTGACGCCCCTTCAGACGCCGACCGTTAATCTCGCTAATTTTCACCTCGCGCGCGCCCGGCTGTAATGTGATGACAGCCCCCGCCTGCACGCTGCCTTGCTCTAGCACTTTCAAATAAACACCAGTAAATCCTGATTGCAGCATATGTTTGACTGCGTGCCGATAACCCATACGCGCGGCAAATTTATAGCAAGGCGCGCGCGGCTCAGTAACTTCCAATAAAACATTGCCTATGTTTAAACGGTCGCCTACCCATAAATCATTTTCTAAAATTCCGCGGGTAGTGAGATTTTCACCCATAGCACCCGGCGCAAGTTCAATAGCTTGAGGCGTTTGTTTATGCAGACTTAATAAGGTTTTTTCCCAGAACGCATAGTGTTCATGCGGGTATAAATACACTGCTTTATCTATGCCACCGTGCACAGTTAAGTCCGCTTGCTCGTCGCCTTCTATGCCAAGTCGACCTATTTGAACCGTATTATCAACGGCGTTTTTGCGTATACCGGAAATGACGCTCTGCGTAGACCTGCTATCGGTAATAAACAAAGGTGCAACGTTGCCTCGATTGATGCTAACGATATGCATATGCTTACGCCTTGATTGCTATGTTTCGTATTGCACGACCATGAACAAAATCGACTACTGCTTCAAACGCAGGTTGAAAATACCGCTCGTAACTTTCGTGTTCTACAAATCCTATGTGCGGTGTGGCGAGTACATTTTCTAAGCGCAGTAATGCATGCCTAGGCGGCACCGGTTCTACATCAAACACATCCAGTGCTGCGCTTCCTGGACGTCCAGCACTTAATGCGGTTTCCAATGCCTCTGGAGCGAGTAATTCTGCGCGACTGGTATTGACTAGCAAAGCGTCTGGTTTCATTAGGCCAAGCTCGTGTGTTGTTACGATATGTCGCGTGTGCTCACTTAATCGTAAGTGCAAGCTCAACACATCGGCGTTTATAAATAAGTCGTCTTTGGACTGACTAGTTTGCAAGCCATGTTCTTGTGCCAGCTGTCGACTCGCAGCGCTACCCCAGACCAGCACATCCATTCCAAACGCTCTCGCATAGCGCGCAACTAACTGGCCTATACGACCATATCCCCAAATACCCATTACCCGACCATTCAGCACACGCCCTAATGTATTGTGTGCAGGATGGGTCGAGCTTGCTTGCCACACCCCTTGTTTCATGAGGCTGGCGTATTGCGGAATTTTTCTGCTTGCTGCCAGTATTAGACTCCACGTTAATTCAGCAGGCGCGACCGGATCGCCTGCGCCATCAACCACCGCTATTTCTCGCTCTGCCGCTGCCTGAAGATCAACATGTGGGCCTATGCGACCCGTCTGACAAATTAACTTTAGCTTAGGCAGTTTAGAAATCAGTGCGCGATTAAGTGTGGTCCGCTCCCGGATTAGTACCAACACATCAAAATCCGCTAGCCGTATGGCTAGTTGCCCTTGACCCTTGGCGCTATGCTGAAAAACTTTCACATCAAACCCACGCAATTGCTCAAAGCAGGCTAGATGCCGCACTGCGTCTTGGTAGTCATCGAGTATCGCAATTTTCATGAGTAAGCCCAGTGTCGGTATGGGCAAGGCAAACCGACTTACTTAGTATTTCGTGGTGAATTTTCGGTGTTTTTATGTAATTTTAAAGACAATAAAACAAAATTGCTGTGTTTTAAGCGCTTAGCAGAGCGCCTGTTTGTACCAAAATGGCTCATTTCAGCCCATCAGAAGACTACAAACTTTCCACACTATTTTTTTATATGGACAGGGTTCTGATTGAAACTATGGCAATCACTCGGAGTTCGCGATTATCTTAAACGCATTCGACATAACCGCCGATAACCGCTTCTCTGGCCGGGCGCAAACTATTACGATGTTCCTGCCATCCCCTCCAAACACCTATTTTTCATGGAGGCGGATAAGAATGGCGAGTGGCTATTTTTACTAACGTAGCATTGACGGATAATGATCACCGGTGGCGGCAAACATACGAACGCCTCCACCATTGAAGCAGACATGCCAGCGTTTACTTACTGTTTTGTTTGTCTAATCGTTTATGCGTTTCCATCTCACTGTTGTGATGAAATGATTTTATTAATTTCGACCAGGCTTGTTTAAAAGCGATTTTTTTATGGTTTTTCCGTTACCCATGCGTGAAGGCGTTTCCGCCAGTCGAGTTAATCTGCCTAATGGCCCATGGAAAACCGTAGGCGAGTATTTTTCTGTTCGCTTTCCGCAAGTTACAAGAGATAGTTGGCAGCGTCGTGTGAATCAGGGCGAGCTGGTGGATGAAAGAGGACAACTTATACGGCTGGAACATGATTACCGCAGTGGTGGTTGTATTTACTATTACCGTGAGCGAGCAGTAGAAACACCTATTCCTCTAGAAGAGACCATACTCTTTCAAAATGATGAGTTACTCGTCGTCGATAAACCTCATTTTTTACCGGTTACGCCTGGCGGTCGGTTTCTTCAAGAGACACTGCTTGTTCGTTTAAAACGTCGTACTGGTATAGAAACCCTTACACCCATACACCGCCTGGACCGCGAAACAGCAGGGGTGATGATGATCTCTGTGAACCCATTAACACGCAGTGTGTGGCAATCCTTGTTTCGCAAAAAACTAGTTTGTAAGGAGTACCACGCACTTGCTGGTGTTAACGATGAGCTGCTTTTTCCTTTGATAAGAGAATCTCGCTTGGAGCGAGACGATCAGTTTTTTCGTATGCGCGAAGTGGATGGCCAGCCTAATTCACAAACGCAAATAAGCATAATTGAGCAACGCGGTGACCATGCCCTTTATCGCTTAGTTCCAATTACCGGCAAGATGCATCAATTACGCGTCCATATGAATGCTGTTGGTTTACCTATAATAAACGATGGTTTTTATCCGGTTGCGTTAGCTGCTGGCCTAGACGACTTCACTAAACCACTAAAATTATTGGCGAAGTCTATTACCTTCATTGATCCAATTTCCGGGGATGATCGACAATTTACCAGTTCGAAAGCGTTGTAATCGTTTATTAAGATTTAGCTCCGACAATGGTGACCTCTACTACCAAAACAAATGATGCAGCATTACGCTTGATTAAGCGGGCAATCATAGCGCTATCTGTTGCTGCATTTGGTAGCGGTATGTCTATGCGTGTTATGGATCCCATGCTGATTCAGATCGCACACGAATTTGATATTCCATTGGGTATAGCATCGTGGACCATTACCGTTTTTGGCGTAGCCTACGGATTCTCACAATTGATATTTGGACCTTTAGGCGATCGTTATGGCAAAGTGAGAATAATCGCGTGCGGTAGTGCTGCTTGTAGTTTTGCCGCATTCTTATGCGGTATTACCACTGACTTTTCTTGGTTACTGATTGCGCGAGTTTTTGCGGGAGCCACCGCTGCTTCAATTATTCCCCTTGCAATGGCATGGATAGGTGATGTTGTTCCATATGATCAGCGGCAATCTGTATTAGCTAAATTTTTAATAGGCCAAATCTTAGGTTTATCTACGGGCGTATTCATTGGTGGTTTTTGCGTCGATTTCCTTCATTGGCGATCCCCTTTCTTTTTTATTTGTTTGTGGTTTGCCGTTATCTCCGTATATCTAGGATTGATGATTCCGCGATTACCTGAGTACACTCATATTGTTCAATTAGGTGAAGGTGATGGGCTTACCCGTGCTCTCGGCGAGTTTCGTCGTGTACTTGATGTGGCGTGGGCAAAGCAAGTTCTGTTTACCGTTGGAATGGAAGGTGCTGCTGTATTTGGTGCTTTAGCTTTTATACCTGCCCATCTGCATACGGTACATAACGTGTCATTATTTTCTTCTGGTGCCTTTGTTATGTTATTTGGCCTTGGTGGATTAGCATTTGCTTTTAGGTCAGGGTTTTGGGTCGCGCGTTTTGGCGAAGTCGGTCTTATTCGGGCCGGTGCTTTAGTTATGTGTATGGCGTTGATAGCACTGGGATGGTTGCCTGTCTGGTGGTTGTTGATAATTGCGTGTTTTTTGTTCGGCTTGGGTTTTTATATGATGCACAACACGTTGCAAATTAATGCAACACAAATGGCACCCGAGCGGCGCGGTGCTGCAGTTGCAGCTTTTGCCTCGTGTTTTTTTATAGGACAGTCGTTAGGGGTCGCTATCACTGGAGCCTTATTTACTGTTGCTGGCACATCCTTGCTATTAACGTGTTCTGGTTTACTTGTTTTAATTATCGGTGAACGTTTTGCACGATTGCGTAAATTACGCACTTCTTAACAAAATACCTTTTCGGTTTATTTAACCATAACTCCGTGATGCGAAGTTTCGAAATTCTGCCGCTAGATTAGGTTGTGACAATTCCACTTCCTTTGCTAACGATAGTAAATTGCGAGTCCTGGTTATTCTTTCTGTTAGTGCGGTTTTAGTTGTTGTGGCAGATCGTTTTATCGTCCGACTTACAACGATTTCCAATGCTTGGCTTAGGATAAGTACGTTGGCATTCACATGCTTGTAGTTTTGCATAGCTATCTTTGGTGAAGTTAGGAAACTGCTTAAAACTACTGTAACCCTCTTAGTGATATAAACAAAATTTTATAATAGAATGACAACGATGTTCTTTGTGAATAATTACGTTTACGCCTTGTAAAATATCTAAAAGTCCTGCTAACTATGCTTAACTTTTCAAAAAAATGAGTTTCTTAACACTAGATTTAAACCTGCTTCGTGTTTTCGACGCAGTGATGACTGAACAAAACCTCACCCGAGCTGCAGGTAGATTGGCTATGACACAGCCTGCTGTTTCAAACGCTCTTAAGCGTTTACGTGAAGCGTTGGGCGATGATTTGCTTATACGGACAGCTCACGGAGTTAAACCTACTGCTCGCGCCGATTCTTTGTGGCCTGCTGTTAGGCGTGCTTTGACAGAACTTGAAGAAGCTGTTGCCCCACGGAGCTTTGAACTAGCTCACGCGCACGCAACCTTTCGTATGGCCATGGCTGATGCAACTGCGGGGCTACTACTTCCCTCTTTAGTTAGAGTAATAGAGAACCAAGCGCCGGGCATTGATATACGCATGGTTCCGCTAACAACAAGAGAGCCGCGACCAATGTTGTTACGAGCTGATATTGATCTGGCTATCGGGTTTTTTCCAGGCGTTGTTGCACAGTTACAGGGATCAACAGAAACACCTATACGACATGAACGTTTATTCGCCGGTCAGTATGTTTGCGTCATGCGCAAAGATCATTACTTATCTTCTAAAGAATTAACCGTCGACGAATATTGCAACGCTAATCATTTGTTAGTGAGTTTCTCTGGTCGTGCTAGAGGTTTAGTTGATGACGCCTTGCTTTCTTTAAACCGTGAACGTCGAATTTTATTAACGGTAAATCAGTTTTTCACAGCAGGAAGAGTTGTTGCTGCTTCGGATTTGCTAATGGTCTTACCACGACACTTAATAGCTGCAACTGGTATGACGGATGCCTTAACAGTAAAAGAACTTCCTTTTCCTATGCCTGAACTCCATGTCGATATGCTATGGCACGAAAGGGATGAGCGTAGCCCTGGCCATCAATGGTTACGAAAGCAACTTCGTAACACCGGTGCTTTTGAGCCTATTTCCGCACAACACGCAGAAAACCGTTGATCTACTCTTTATTTAATCAGTATTTTTGTAGCGCATCCTTCAACATCAACGTATCCACAATCTGTAAACAGCTTATTCACTCTTTTATCTACAAAACGTTTTTTGAGAAAAGATAAAAATGTTTTGTTTTGTTTTAATAGATGTTTGTATTTAAAGATAGTAGTAATAGATAAGCTTTACCCTTTTCTGTGGATAAGCAAGAATTTCGCTTTGTTTTCAATCGATTGAAACTAATATAAGTGATGAATAGCCAGGCCTATTTCTAAGGACGGATTTTGCATAAGATTTAGAGCCGCTGGATTACGGGTAGTTGTTCAGCAAAGATCATTAGATTATCCCAAGACTTATCCACAGGCAGGTTTAGGTAAGTAGTCAATTTCCGGTTATTCTTGCGTTTGTGTTTTAACGCTATATCAATTAATCATTTCTGGTAACTAGCCTTTATGGTTTTTTACTGGTTCCCTACTATTTCAAAGGAAAGACTCATGACGACATCGCTACCGGTAATAGGCCATTTTATTAATGGTCATATCTCGCCGCCGAGTAGTGGTCGCCATCAACCGGTGTACAACCCAGCGACTGGCCTTGCGGTTGCACATGTGGCGTTAGCCGATGCTTCTGAGGTGAACGCTGCAGTACATTCTGCTTCCGCTGCCGCTCCGGGTTGGGCAGATACAGCGCCTTTGAAAAGAGCACGTATTTTATTCAAATTTAAAGAACTTATTGAAAAGCATCACGATGACTTAGCAGCAATAATTACACGTGAACATGGCAAAGTTTTTAGCGATGCCAAAGGAGAAGTCATTCGTGGATTGGAGATCGTTGAGTTTGCGTGTGGCGTACCGCAACTATTAAAAACTCAATTTACTGACAACATAGGTGGAGGCATCGATAACTGGCAGCTACGGCAACCGTTGGGGGTTACAGCGGGTGTCACCCCATTCAATTTTCCAGTCATGGTGCCTTTGTGGATGGCTCCTATGGCAATTGCTTGCGGCAATAGCTTTATTCTTAAGCCCTCTGAGCGTGACCCGTCTGCTTCTTTAATGATGGCAGAGTTGTTCCAAGATGCCGGTTTGCCCGAAGGCGTGTTTAACGTAGTACAAGGCGATAAAACAGCCGTTGATGCCTTGATACAGCACCCTGATATCAAGGCGCTGTCATTCGTGGGCTCAACGCCTATTGCTGAATATATTTATGCACAAGGAAGCCAGCGTAAGGGTGCTTATCCTTTACGTGTACAAGCATTGGGTGGCGCAAAAAATCATTTAGTTGTTATGCCTGATGCGGATCTTGAACAAGCAGTAGACGCCTTAATTGGTGCAGCTTACGGTTCCGCTGGCGAGCGTTGTATGGCAATTTCAGTTGCTGTTGCCGTGGGAAGTGTTGCTGATAGGTTAGTTGATGCATTAGTGCCGCGTGTTCGTTCACTTAAAGTGAAAAATGGCATGGAGTCTGATGCTGAAATGGGCCCGGTTGTAACCCTGGCTCACAAAGAAAAAATTACGTCGTATATAGATCAGGGTGTAAAAGCGGGTGCGAAATTATTGGTAGATGGGCGCGGAATATCCGTTCCCGGACATGAAAATGGCTTCTTTCTCGGCGGCTCTTTGTTTGATCACGTGTCATCCGACATGACTATTTACCAGGAAGAAATTTTTGGTCCTGTTTTGTGTGTTGTTCGTGTGCCCGATATGGCAGCGGCCATAGAACTTATTAACGCACACGAGTTTGGTAACGGCGTAGCGTTGTTTACCTCTGATGGCAATACGGCCCGAGAATTCTCGCGCCGTATAGAAGTAGGTATGGTGGGAGTGAATGTACCGATTCCTGTACCCATGGCTTGGCACTCATTTGGCGGTTGGAAAAGATCGCTGTTTGGCGACATGCATATTTATGGCGAAGAGGGCGTACGTTTTTATACTCGCTACAAATCGATTATGCAACGATGGCCATCAACGATAGCGAAGGGTGCGGAGTTCACTATGCCGGTCGCAAAATAATTCACTCTAGGGATACGCATGCAGGCCACTTCAAAAAAAACGGCAGGTAGTTATGATTACATCATCATAGGTGCCGGTACGGCGGGCTGCGTGCTTGCAAATCGCTTATCGCAAGATCGCAATGTGTCGGTGCTGCTTATTGAAGCGGGTGGTAAAGATGATTATGTCTGGATACACATACCTGTAGGTTATTTGTACTGCATAGATAATCCCCGGACAGATTGGCGTTTTCGTACAGAAAAAGAACCCGGCCTTAATGATCGCAGTTTGATTTATCCGCGCGGCAAAGTGCTTGGTGGGTCATCATCGATCAACGGTATGATTTATATGCGTGGCCAGTCAAGAGACTATGACGCATGGGCGGACATTACCAATGACGATAGTTGGCGTTGGGAACATGTACTGCCATTATTTAAGCGAACGGAAGATCACCATGCCGGTGAGAGTCTGTTTCATGGTGCCAGTGGTGAATGGCGCGTGGAAAAACAACGACTAAGCTGGGAAATTCTTGACGCGTTTCGTGATGCCGCCGAACAAACAGGTGTACCGAAAACAGACGACTTTAATCACGGCGATAACGAAGGTTGTGGTTATTTTGAAGTGAATCAGCGTAAAGGTATACGCTGGAATACATCGAAAGCATTTCTACGATCAGTAAATAAACGGCATGGAAATGTAGAAATCATGACCGGCTGTCATGTAGAACGATTACATATTGAGACCACGGCAGCAGGTAAAGTATGTCGAGGCGTAGAATTCACTGGCGGTGGTCAATCGTGGATAGCACACGCGACAAATGAAACGTTATTGTGTGCGGGTGCAATAGGTTCTCCCCAGATATTGCAATTATCGGGTGTTGGCCCGGCGAAGTTATTGCAGGAAAATCAGATACCGCTTGTCGTCGATTCACCGGGCGTTGGCGAAAATCTCCAAGACCATTTACAACTCCGCATGGCATTTAAGGTGAGGGGAGTGAAAACGCTAAACACCATGGCCAACAGTTGGTTGGGTAAACTACAAATTGGTTTGGAGTATGCGCTCAATCGCAGTGGGCCTATGTCTATGGCACCTTCACAACTGGGATTGTTTACTCGTTCAGACCCCACTCAGAGATCAGCCAATATTCAATACCATGTGCAGCCTTTATCCCTAAACAAATTTGGCGAACCATTACATCCCTTCCCAGCGTTTACAGCGAGTGTATGTAATTTGCGCCCTACGTCGCGTGGTCATGTGCGCATTGCGTCACCGGATTCAAAAGCGCCACCCAAAATAACGCCTAACTATCTCAGCACACAAGAAGACAGAAAAGTAGCTGCAGACTCCCTGTCATTAACTCGTCGAATAGTATCTGCGCCGGCTTTAAAAAAATATGGCCCCGAAGAGTTCATGCCCGGGCCACAGTTTCAAACGGATGCAGAGCTGGCTTTTGCGGCTGGCAATATAGGCACCACCATTTTCCATCCAGTAGGTACATGCGCCATGGGACGTGTTACGGATCCTATGGCTGTTGTTGATGCACAGATGCAGGTCAAGGGCGTCAAAGGCCTGCGTGTGGTTGACGGATCTGTGATGCCATTGATTACTTCAGGCAATCCAAATTCACCCATTATTATGATTGCTGAGCGTGCCGCGGCTCTCATACGTGGTCAACGATAAATACACATCAATTAAAACAAAGCATGAGCCGATAGTGGCCACACACACCTTCGCTTTTTGTTTTTACCACAGCCTATCCTTTGGACTTCTTACTTACTGATTATGTGCTCCTCGGGCTGGCTGCGTTATTGGCGGGCTTAGTCGATGCTGTTGTCGGTGGCGGTGGTCTTATCCAATTACCGGCTTTATTTAGTGTGTTGCCTCAGAGTTTGCCAGCCACGCTATTTGGAACCAATAAGCTTGCGGCAATTTGGGGAACAGCCGTTGCTGCGCGTACCTATGCAAAGCGACTCCCATTAGATTGGAGTATTGCCATACCAGCCGCAGTGGCTGCCTTGCTATTTGCATTTTTTGGTGCACGCACTGTTTCAGTGTTTCCACCCGACATATTGCGCAAGGCTTTGCCATTTGTATTGTTGGCAGTGGCAGTCTATGTTTATCGTCGCAAGGATTTTGGGGTGGGGCCAGATTTAGAGGTGCCCATCATTATGTCGTCTGTGCGCAAGCGGACCCTTGCATTATTAATCGGCGGCGTTATTGGCTTTTACGACGGATTCTTTGGACCAGGAACAGGTAGCTTCCTTATTTTTCTTTTTGTTCGTGTGTTTTACCTAGACTTTCTTCAGGCGTCAGCGGTCGCAAAGGTGGTCAATGTCGCGTGCAACTTTGCTGCTTTGGTCTGGTTTGGAGCAGCTGGCTATGTAATCTGGCAACTGGGCCTAATGATGGCGGTTTGTAATATAGCAGGGGCACTTATCGGTACCCGCTTAGCAATGTGGGGTGGTACGGGACTTGTGCGTAAATTATTTTTAGTGGTCGTAGGCCTGCTAATCATTAAGACGGGAATTAACGCGTACTAGTGAAGCGCTGACAAAGTAAACGCCTGCCACTCCCTGCGCAGGTTTACCGCGATTAGGCCGGTGTTTCACGTGAAACAACGAATGCTTCTGGACTGGTTCGATCCTCCGCCAGTCCAAGATAACCGCGTAGATTTGTAAAAAGGTTTCACGTGAAACAGGCCGCCAGGTCATCAAACCCTTTATAATTCCTGCCTCCCAGGCTATTTGTGCGGCTAATTTTTCATGGATTTTCCTTCAGAATTTGACGTTATTGTTGTCGGCGGTGGCCATGCCGGCACCGAAGCGGCACTAGTGGCTGCTCGCATGGGGCAAAAAACCCTTTTGCTGACGCACAACATAGAAACGCTGGGTCAAATGTCATGCAATCCCTCCATAGGTGGAATAGGGAAGGGCCATTTGGTTCGCGAGCTCGACGCTATGGGCGGCGCAATGGCTATCGCCACAGATGAGGCTGGCATACAGTTTCGCATCTTGAATTCCTCTAAGGGCCCTGCGGTTCGGGCTACCCGGGCACAGGCCGACCGGATTTTGTATAGGCAAGCGATTCGTTCCAGGCTAGAAAATCAGCCTAATCTCTGGCTTTTTCAACAGGCAGTGGATGATTTGATTGTCTCGGGTGACCGTGTTGTTGGCGCAGTAACGCAAGTAGGCATACGTTTTCACGCCCGTGCGGTGGTGCTTACGGCGGGAACATTTTTGGATGGCAAAATCCACGTGGGCCTGAACAATTATTCAGCAGGTCGTGCAGGAGATCCGCCGTCGCTTTCATTATCGGCGCGGCTTAAAGAGCTTAAGTTACCGCAAGGCCGATTGAAAACAGGTACGCCACCTCGTATAGACGGCCGCAGTATGGATTTGTCGGTAATGACAGAGCAGCCTGGTGACCGCGACCCGGTCCCCGTGTTTTCAGTTATGGGTAACGCTGGTATGCATCCTAAGCAATTGTCTTGCTGGATTACCCATACCAACCAGCAAACACATGACATTGTTCGCAATGCCCTCGATCGTAGTCCCATGTTTACTGGCCTTATAGAGGGTGTCGGCCCACGTTATTGCCCGTCGATAGAGGACAAAATTCATCGGTTTGCCGACAAAGACTCTCACCAGATTTTCCTTGAGCCCGAGGGCCTAACTACCCATGAGTTTTACCCCAATGGCATATCGACCAGTCTGCCATTTGATGTGCAGTTAGCGTTGGTGCGCTCTATGCGAGGAATGGAAAATGCTCATATTTTGCGTCCCGGATATGCGATTGAGTATGACTACTTTGACCCGCGAGGTTTAAAGACATCACTCGAAACCCGCGCTATCAAAGGTTTGTACTTCGCCGGTCAAATCAACGGTACAACCGGCTATGAAGAGGCGGCAGCCCAAGGACTACTGGCGGGGTTGAACGCCGCGCTGCAAACTCAAGAAAAATCACCATGGACTCCGCGTCGTGATGAAGCGTATCTTGGTGTGCTGGTCGATGACTTGGTGACTCAGGGTGTGCAAGAACCGTATCGCATGTTTACCAGTCGCGCAGAGTTCCGACTGAGTTTGCGTGAAGATAATGCCGATCTCCGGCTGACAGAAATCGGCCGCCGCTTGGGTTGTGTGCCTGATACTCAGTGGGAGCAATTTGAGCGTCACCGTGAATCCATTGCACGCGAGCTCGAGCGCTTGAAATCAACCTGGGTTAATCCGCGCACTGTTTCTGAGGCGGAAGCCGAGCGTGTTTTGGGCAAGACCATAGAGCGAGAGTATGCACTTACTGATTTGTTACGCCGCCCAAACGTTAGCTATAAACAGTTGATGACGCTTACAAGTATAGATGGTCAACGCTTTGATCGGCCTGAATTGCATGCCGCCGCTGCCGACCAAGTAGAAATTCAAATCAAATACGCAGGTTATATTGACCGACAGGCGAAGGAAGTTGAACGCCACGAACATTTCGAGGGCATGAAGTTGCCGGATGAACTCGACTACATGAGCGTGCGTGCGCTCTCTATGGAGGTGCGTCAAAAATTAACGCGTCATAGGCCCGAAACTCTGGGTCAAGCTTCGCGCATTGCGGGCGTTACACCGGCGGCGATTTCCTTATTGCTAGTGCATTTGAAAAAGGGCATTTTTAAACAGAGCGTTTCTGCGAACGATAACTCGGATGCCGCGTGAATGACATTTGATCCGCATTTGTTCCGAGAGCAGTTAGTTCAAGGTGTTAGCGAGTTAGCCATCGATTTACCCGAGCCACAGATAAAAAAATTAGTGGATTACCTGTGCTTGCTAGCGAAGTGGAATGCTGTTTACAACCTAACGGCGGTTCGCGATCCTGCGCTCATGGTGACGCACCATTTGTTGGATTGTCTGGCGACATTGCCTGCGTTTATGAATGCCTTGCGAGTAGTAGATGTGGGTTCGGGAGGAGGTTTGCCAGGCATTGTGTTGGCGATTTGGGCGCAGCACGCACAACCGCAAATGAGTGTGCACATGATAGATACGGTACATAAAAAAACGGCCTTTTTAACCCAAGCGAAATCCGAATTAGGTTTAACCAATGTGCATGTACATACCGGGCGAGTAGAGCAGTTAAACGATGAAAAAAAATTTGACGTGATTACATCGCGGGCATTTGCAGAACTCAAAGATTTTATTGTATGGTCCGGCCATTTATTAGCTGAGGGCGGCAAAATGATTGCGCTGAAAGGCCAGCCTCAAGAATCTGAATTAGTCGGTTTGCCAGCAGGTTGGGAAATAACAAAACTCGAACAAATTAATGTTCCCGGATTGGCAGCTCAACGTCATCTGGTACACATAGAAAGAAACACGCACACTTAGCACTCGCATTCCGAACAATCGCGCTCGGCGCTGTTTTTTTGCATAACCTCTACTCATTACAAGACAAGCACATGGCAAAGATTTTTTGTATCGCAAACCAGAAAGGCGGCGTTGGTAAAACTACGACGGCTGTCAATCTCGCAGCAGGTCTGGCGAACTTGAAAAAACGCGTGTTGCTGGTCGACCTTGATCCCCAAGGGAATGCCACTATGGGCGCAGGTATCAACAAAGGTGAATTGCAAAGCTCCGTGTATGAGGTCTTACTCGGCATGGGGGATTTAAAAAGTGCACGCAAACATTCTGAGACTGGCCATTTTGATGTCCTACCTTCCAACCGAGAGTTGGCTGGTGCAGAAGTTGAAATGGTAGAACTACAACAGCGAGAGCAGCGTCTGAAAATAGCGCTGAAAACGGTGGTTGATGAGTATGACTTTATCTTGATAGATTGCCCACCAGCGCTATCGATGCTCACACTCAATGGCCTGTGCGCAGCGCACGGCGTAATTATTCCTATGCAGTGCGAATACTATGCATTAGAGGGTTTATCGGATTTGGTAAACACCATCAAAATTGTTCACGCAAAAATGAACCCCGACCTTCAAGTTATAGGATTGTTACGCGTTATGTTTGATCCGCGCATGATGCTTTCGCAGCAGGTATCTACGCAGCTAGAAAAACATTTTGGCGACAAAGTATTTAAGACCATCATCCCCAGAAATGTGCGGCTGGCAGAAGCGCCATCCTACGGTGTGCCCGGCGTAATTTTTGATGCAGCGGCCAAAGGTGCTCAAGCCTATGTCGCGTTTGGTAAAGAGCTGGTGGAACGGCTACAAAAACACTGAGCGTAAATGTGTGACGAATATCGGCCAAACGCTCATGAAAGTACTTATCAATGAAAGACAGTTAAGCGCATGACTACGAAAAAACACAAAGGCCTGGGACGGGGACTCGAAGCCCTGTTGGGCAATACAAGCACCGACTTTTCAACAGACGCTACGCGCGTAACGGGTGGCACTGCAACGTTGCCGGTTAAAGCCCTACAGGCAGGCAAGTATCAGCCACGTACGCGTATGGACGAAGGCGCGCTAAATGAACTTGCCGCCTCGATACGCGAGCAAGGTTTGTTACAGGCGATATTGGTTCGCCCAATAGGCAATGGTCATGGTGAGGTGACACACGAAATCATCGCGGGCGAGCGCCGTTTCCGTGCTGCGCAATTAGCGGGCCTTACTGATGTACCGGTGTTGATTAAAGAAGTAGACGACAAAGCCGCCGCTGCCATGGCATTAATTGAAAACATGCAGCGCGAAGATTTGAATCCACTCGAAGAAGCGCAAGGTATACAGCGCCTGATCGATGAGTTCAATTTCACGCATGAACAAGCGGCGGGCTCAGTAGGCCGGTCTCGTAGTGCTGTTTCTAATTTATTGCGGCTGTTGAATCTGGCCAAACCAGTTCAGGGTATGTTGATGGCGGGCGATCTGGATATGGGTCATGCGCGCGCCTTGCTTGCAGTAGATACGGCAACCCAGATCACGTTGGCGAATCAAATCGTAGGTCGGCGCTTATCCGTGCGTGAGGCAGAAAAACTCGTTGTACGCGCCACTACCGGCCAGAACGACGTAAAACCCCAAAAAGCCAAAGAAAAATCCCGTGATATAGCGCGGTTAGAAGAAGAGCTATCGGATGCGCTCGCCGCTACAGTCAGCATACGCCTGGGTGCGCGCAACAAAGGCGAGTTAATAATCGGATTTGCCGGCCTTGATCAGCTAGACGGAGTCATTGCTCGCCTGCGCAGCGCTTGAGCCAAAAGTGTTAAAAAAACAAGGCCTTGGGCTATTCTTCTATGGAGCTAGAGTTTGACGCCCTGCATCAAATTACCTTATAATCGCCGGGTTTCGCTGATCGCTTACCGCTCCCTGTGCTTTGTGGATTTTCTTCACGAAGCCGCATCAGAGACTTCCGGCCTGAATACCAAGTTACCATGCTGCGCCTGGTTTTAATCCAGTTGGCAACAAGCTTGTTGGCCGCCGTAGTCGCCGGGTTGCTAGCGGGGCATCATGCATTTGTTTCAGCTTTACTAGGTGGCCTGTGCTGCGTGGTACCCAACAGCGTTTTTGCACTACGCTTGTACATGGGAGCCAGGAAACCCGGAACTCTCAGCCCGATGAGTTTTTTCTTCGGTGAGTTCACTAAGATTGCATTGACGATAGCGATGCTAGCAGCGGTCGTTATCGGATACCGTGACCTGAATTGGCTGGCGCTGATCGCCGCTTTCATCGTCGCCCTGAAAAGTTACATCATCTTATTGTTTAGGCACTGACATGGCAGCAGAAACGGCAGTAGAAGGAGCGGCGCACGCGCCTACCGCTTCAGAGTACATCGTTCACCACCTTGGTCATCTCTCCACGCAGCATCAGGAAAAAATCATTGATTTCAGCATCATCAACCTCGACACGGTTTTTTGGTCGGTGTTGATGGGTGTGGTGGGTCTAACGTTCATGATTACGGCCGCTCATCGCGCAACGGCCGGAGTCCCCGGGCGTTTTCAGGCGTTCGTTGAAATGATCGTTGAAATGGTTAACGATCAAGCCAAAAACATCGTCCATGGCGATCGCTCTTTTATTGCGCCTTTAGCCTTAACGGTGTTCGTTTGGGTTTTTCTGATGAACTCGCTGGACTTTTTGCCGGTCGATTTGTTCGCCGGAATTTTCCGCTTATACGGCGTAGATCCCCACTTCCGCATCGTTCCAACCGCTGACTTAAACGGCACTTTGGGTATGTCGATAGGCGTGTTGGCTCTTATGCTTTACTACAACATCAAAATCAAAGGCGTCGGTGGTTTTATACACGAGCTGTTTTGCGCCCCGTTTGGCGCTCATCCTGCGCTGTGGATACCTAATCTGGGTTTGAATTTGATTGAATACGTCGCCAAGACAGTGTCTTTGGGCATGCGACTGTTCGGAAACATGTACGCCGGCGAATTAGTTTTCTTACTGATCGCTTTACTTGGCTCGACCGCAACGTGGTGGGGTTTTGGTATGCAGGTTATCGCAGGCTCTATCTGGGCAATTTTCCACATACTGATCGTTTTATTGCAGGCCTTTATTTTCATGATGCTGACCCTGGTGTACATAGGCCAGGCACACGAAGGCCACTAATCGTTTTTGCTGTATTCGGGTTTTGTTTTTGACTTTTGATTATCTAAGGAGTTTTCATGACTAACGTCGCTTTCGTAGCACTCGCCTGCGGTTTGATCATCGGCCTCGGCGCTATCGGTGCGTGTATTGGTATTGGCATCATGGGTGGTAAATTCATCGAAGCATCAGCACGCCAACCTGAACTGATGAACAGCTTGCAGACAAAAATGTTCTTGCTCGCTGGTCTGATTGATGCGGCGTTCCTGATCGGTGTTGGTATCGCGATGATGTTCGCGTTTGCTAACCCGTTTGCAGGTTAATTCCTGAATTCTCATCATGCCGGGGCCTGGCCCCGGAGTCTGTTTATTTGAGAAGGAAAACACCGTGAACTTAAACGCAACTCTGTTTGCGCAGTTCGTCGTCTTCTT
>CAYUDI010000011.1:17483-22993 GCA_964443585.1 uncultured Bifidobacterium sp. | reverse complement strand
CTTTAATTTTTGATACGTCGGAGAGTAAAAATTCATTTCTGCTGGGGGTGATTTCTCCATTCCACCTACAACTATTAAACGCTCTCGTATATCCATATGCATAGCTCTTAAAAATAACCAATACTAGTTTTAACGAAACAAATCATGAGTTGCAGAATTTCGAACAAAAATTCTGCGTATCAAGCTAGTAGTTACTGGAGATGAGATGTTGACTAGGCTATTGACCCACTCTACTAAGCTTTTTGTAATAGGACTGCTGCGTGCCATCTGTAAAACGGGCAGGCCTTGATTAATGGATTCATTGACCACTTCATGGTTATTGGGAACACGATACGCAACTCGCTGCCCCAAGACGCGCTCATATTCTGCGATGTCTAACGATGCTGAATTCTCAAATCGATTTATTACTATGTGAATTTTTTCTTGCTTGTAGCCTAGTGCTGAAAAAATTTCAAATAATCGTCGTCCATTTCTTAAGAAGGGGAGAGACTGCTGAAATATGGGATATATAAAATCAGAGACATCAAGTGCACGTACATTGACTGGATTGATTTGTCGGCCCAAATCCATGATCGTGAAATCATACTGCTGACGTACAAACTGAAGCAGGCTGGCAAATTGATCCAGATGGATATCTGAAGAATTTTCTATTTGGTCTGATGATGCCAAAATACTAAAATTGGGCGTTACATGCAAAACACTGGATTCGAGCAAATTGAGGTCCATACGGTCTACCGAACTACACACGTCAGACAGTGCAAGCGATGCTTTTAAATCGGATACATATAGTGCCGCATCACCAAACTGCTGGTTAAGATCAATCAGCAGCACGCGCTTGCGTCCCAAGGCTGACAAAGCGTAGGCAAGATTTGCAGCGATGAAGGTAGTACCACTGCCACCCTTACAAGATAAAAACGATAGTAATTTGCCTTCTTTTTTTTCTGTTGTACTGATTTTTTCAGTAATACGCTTAAATGCTGATTGCAGATCAGGCAGCACAATAGGAAGTGCAATAACTTCACGTACACCCAGACGCATTGCTTCTATCAGCGTTTCTGATGAGCGATCAGACGACAACAGCATAAAAACCGCCTTGGGATATTTCTGAGTCATAGCAGCTATGATCTCCAACGATTTACCACCATAGCTATTGGCATCTACTACCACTACGTCCGGTAAGTTCAGTGCAGTTAACCCAGCATCTGCCTGCATTCCTGGCAAAGGCTGAATAATCTCCAGCGCAGGCTGATGCGCCTGACAAGTACGCTGTATTAAAGCCTTGAGGTCTTTATCATTGGAGAGAATAAAAGCTTTCATAAGATCACGCACCTTATCTTTGCTAGATCATTGAATGACGTAGCCAAAAAATTTATCTAGGACTATGTGTATAAATTTTAGGTAAGTAGGCTACTAAGTAGCTTAGGACCAAGTGAATGTATTAGCGACCAACACCAATCACAAAGCTATTCGCATTATTTTGTGGTTCTTTGAAACTGTTCCGGTACCGGCCTATCGCCTCCCGGCCCGCCTGCCCTTCCATGGACTCACTGACAGGTGTAGTACCCGCATCGGGATTTAGTATTTGTAGTGCCGCTGTTTTGCGTGCGGACTCGCCAAATTGGCTATCCCATTCCGGTGTCGTCGGTACACATGCACTTACACACAGCCACACCAAGCACAGAGGGACTATTTCATAAATTATCTTTTTCATTGGTTACTCCTTTAATTTTTGCGATTTTGTATGACTTGCCGTCATTATTTTTTCGGTGTCGCATCTGAGTTTTTATCGTCAACTGATTTACCTTCCATACGCCCACCTAAAAATAAATCGCTTCTGCTAGGATCAATGTGCCCATCTGTTGGTAGTGTAATTTTTGTAGATAGTGGCTTGATTAGGCGGGGTGTTACTACAAACACCAGTTCAGTTCGATCTTGTTGAAAGTCGGTACTTCTAAACAGTGCTCCTATGAGAGGTAGCTCTCCAAGTATAGGAAAAGCTTTGACGTTCGCTGTTCGATTGTTTTTAATGAGTCCACCTATAGCAAAACTTTCACCATCACTTAATTGCACTGTTGTTGATGATCGTCTGGTAGTAATCAAAGGAAGAATAGTTCTGGCATTATTTGAGAGATTGCTAATTCCTACACCTTCTCGTGACAACTCCGATACCTCGGGTGAGACTTTAAGATTAATGCGGCCACCCGCAAGCACGGTGGGTGTGAATTTCAAACCTACACCAAATTCTTTTTCTTCCAGCGTAATGCGGTTTGATAATGAATCTTGTGATACGGGTATGAGGATTTTTCCTCCAGCCAGAAAACTACCTTCTTGCCCACTGATAGCCATCACATTAGGTTCTGCAAGAATTTTTATTAAGCCATCTTTTTTTTCAGCTTCGAGCACAAAGGCTGTTCCGGTTGACCGGGCTGCACTGACTCCACCGGCTAAAGTATTGGTTAAAAATTGTGTGAGTATGCTGTAGGTCCACGCTCCATTTCCCACACTACCTTGAACACCCGCACCCAATTTATCTATCAGTGTTTTAGAGACTTCAGCTATTTTTACTTCCAGCATGACTTGCTGTGCACTCCCTATGCTGAGTAAATTAATGACTCGTGGTGGCGATTGGGTTTGATTATTTGTAGTCTGCTGCACTCCCAATGCAGCTAAGGGCATTGCCGTTCCGTCTGGTTGATTTATGCCTGATATGGCTGGACGACGCACATACGCCGTTGCCAGATCCACTACCTGAGCAACCACCAGCGCATCACTCACTACTCCCGATAGCACCAGGCTGTCCGCGGCAGCCGTGATGCGAATATTTTTTTCATCTGGTAATAATTCCTGTATCGTTTTTAATAAGCCAATCGGATCCATGGTGATTTCAACATCGATGACTTTACATGTTCCATTTTTTTCCTGAAGGATCATATTGGTGGTACCTATAGCCATCCCTAGCAAATATAACGTTTCAGGCGATACCAACATCGCTTGAGCCACGGCAGGATTACCCAATGTGCGGTAGCTAACCTGAGCCGGCAGTCTGACTATGGTCGATTTACCTATTGGCAACGACACCTTAGTAGGAGCTGAGTCAACACTTTTGCAGCTCATAGGAGCTACTTTGTTTGTTTCGGCGTCTTTGGCCGATGTGGCACGCGAAACTAGTTCCTCACTGTGTGCGTTTTTTATCATGGCTACCATGCTGGTTACCATAACGGGAAACATTAAAAGCGTGACGAATCGTGCTGAAGGCTTCATGATTTTTTTCCTTCTTTTTAATTAACTTGTCTCAGTAACACTCGGTCGAGTTTTGCACTCCATTTATTACACCTACACACTCCTTAGCCGTTATGCGAGGCGTCCTATTCATTTCGCTATTTTCTTTTAATGGTGCATCCGTTGTTTTTTGATTCGTATTAGTAATTAATTTTTGTTTTACAGAATTTTCTGATGCTGTATTTTTATTATTTTTTTTTGCTTCTGAATTTAGACGATTCACCACCTGTTTTTTTGTGCTGTTATTTTGTATGGATAGCAATTCAGACTTAGTAATTCCACCTGTGCGTATAGGATTTGGATCAATCTGGTTACGTAAAACCAAAGACAAACTTCCCACGCTACGTGCGAGATCGATTTTTTCTGCTTCTTCGGGAGTAACTTCTAGCGTTACCGCATTAACGACTCTGGGTTTCGTTTCATCTCTGCCGACTTCTTGCGCAACTGCCAAGACCAATATTTTTTCAAGAACTATTTTAGAAATAGTCTGATCTTGATTTGTCTTCTCGCCCTCTTTTTGGGTATTTACGATGATGTCGACATAATTCCCAGGCAGCGCAAATCCCGCAACGCCAATCACGTCGTTGACTCTCACAGTGATGGCTCGTTTTCCCTCTGCAATTACTGCAGATAAACCCCCTTGGGTTCCCTGCGGTGCTAGCTTGGCTTCTAATACAGGTTCACCCCGTTGTAAGGCTGCTTTAAGTACACGACCATCCAGTTTTTCTTTGGATGTGTAAGCTCCCTGAGGAAGACTATTTTTTGGCCAATCTACTAATGTGATCATTTCCGGAGCTACTCTTTGTCCTAGACTTATATCTGTGCGAGCAACCACAATCTGCGTTGTGTCACTGTGAGACTGTTTATCTAGCCATCGAGCTGCTAACACCGCGGCAAGTACTCCTGAAATTAATGCCACACTCAGAATAATTAGGGTTCTTGTTGTTTTCATGTTTTCTCCAACGGTATTTCAACGAGAGCTAGCGATACCTAAAGCAATAATGGTTCCCATAGCAATCACCACGCCATATGGAATCAGCAGACTTTTATTTTGGTGAGTTATTTTGTTCATTTCTTTGGTTTTTATTTGGGACTTATGTCGTAGTAAAAACCCTAAGGGTGTTTTATATCGTTCGACTGACATTTCTTGATTGAATAAAGCGATGACCCAAAGTCCGCCTATCAAAGCGGTGAGCAAAGCGATATCTAAGGTTAGATGTGGGCCTGCATAGAGCCCTATGACTGCCATGAGCTTGATATCCCCTGCACCCATTCCTTTGAGTAGGTACAGTGGCATGAATATAAATAGGCCTGTGACAGCGCCCATAAGCGCTTGTATCAATCCCTGACTACCTGGCGCAAATGTCGACAACATGAGTGCAACCGCAGCACTGGGGGCAAGTAGTGCATTGGGTATGCGCCATTCTCTATAGTCAGTCCAGGCAGCGGCCATGACAGTCAACACGAGCGCAATTACAATGATGCTTTGCGGTGGTCCGTTTGCGAGTAGATGCATAATTAATTCATCACGTGGTGTTGACAGGATCTCTGACAGCCGACGTGTTTAAGGCGGGCTGTCAGAGGTTTTCGCCGTGTTTTAGGTCGTTGCGGTAACAATGCTCTGAAATGCCGCTTTGATGTTTGTCCCTAAGGTCTTAACCAGAGTCACAATGACAGCGGCAATTAGCGCAACAAACAATCCATATTCAACTGCTGTTGCGCCCTGTTCGTCGGCGATAAAGTCGCGAATTTTTTCTGTTAAACATTTCATGGCTTGGCTCCAAATAAAAAAGTAAATGCGTACGAAGTCGTTTTCCCTTGCTAACGAAGTCCTGAAGTCACAGTCCTTTCCAGCAAGTTCAGGCTTACGGTCTGGCCCGCGTATCGTGAAGACCACAACTGAGTCAGTCCGACAAATATTGCTTATTTGTCAACTGCAGTGTAGGTACAGTGTGGCAAGGATGAAATAGTACAAATGCACTAACTTGCGTGTATTTATGACAACTAAATAAATTTTTTATTAGCGATTAAAATAAGTAAACACTAACTTTTTAATAATTTTGTTGTTTACTTTTAACCAGTAAATTAGTGCGCCCGACCGTGATTAAAGAAAGAGTCCGCCCATGAAATCCCAGGAAATTCGCCGCCCCCGCTCCTCTGCTGTGGCTATTCCCCTTCCTGATAAAGCTCAGGAACAGCCGTATACCGATCCGGTCTGCGGCATGAAAGCA
>CAYUDI010000011.1:0-17457 GCA_964443585.1 uncultured Bifidobacterium sp. | reverse complement strand
CCAGAAAAGTCGGCCGTGCACGAGGGGCAAACCTATTACTTTTGCAGTACTGGCTGCGTGACTAAATTCAACGCCGACCCGGTTCGCTATTTGTCACCAGAAACTCGGCAAGCCGACACCGGACCACTCGATGCGGTCTACACCTGCCCTATGGATCCTGAAATCCAACAGATAGGTCCAGGCAGCTGCCCCAAGTGCGGCATGGCACTGGAACCTATGCAAGCGACCATGGAAGAAGACACGCATGAGCTAGATGACATGACGCGTCGTTTCGTGTTCAGCCTGGTGTTGTCTTTGCCCCTGCTGCTGCTCACCATGGGTGAGATGCTGGGTATAGCCACCTCAACATGGATAGCGCCCGCTGCCAACGGCTGGTTGCAGGGCGTATTGGCAACACCTGTGGTGCTGTGGTTTGGCGCCCCATTTTTACAACGCGCAGCGCAATCATTTCGCAGTGGTCATCTGAATATGTTCAGCTTGATTGGTGTAGGTGTCATGGCGGCCTGGCTGTTTAGTGTTTTAGGATTAGTCGCGCCCGACGTCTTGCCCACGGCATTCACACTGCATGGCATGGCACCGCTGTATTTCGAAGCTGCGGCTGTCATCGTTACCTTAGTACTGCTAGGACAAGTGCTGGAGTTACGCGCACGCTCACGCACCAATGCAGCGGTGAGATCGCTACTGGCACTAACCCCAACCACAGCTATACGCATCCATGCTGACGGCAGTGAAAAAGAAATACCTCTTGAGCAGATTCACAAAACCGATCTGTTGCGAGTAAAACCAGACACAACAATTCCTGTAGATGGCGTTGAGGTTGAAGGTAAGTCGAGTGTTGACGAATCCATGCCTGTAAATAAAAATAATGGCAGCTCGGTGGTGGCCGGAACGATGAATCAGTTGGGTTCATTTGTGATGCGCGCCGAAAAAATTGGTGCTGAGACTCTGTTGGCTAAGATAGTCAATTTAGTGAATCAAGCAGGACGTTCGCGCGCGCCTATACAAAAATTAGCAGACCGCGCATCCGGGTGGTTTGTACCTGCTGTTATGGGTATTGCCTTGCTCAGCTTTCTGCTTTGGGCCACCTTGGGGCCGGTATCGGTACTGATTATTGCGTGCCCCTGCGCGCTGGGGCTGGCAACACCTATCTCTGTGATGGTAGGTATAGGTCGGGGTGCTCGCGAAGGCATACTCATCAAAGATGCTGAGGGCCTGGAGCTGATGGAGAAAGTTGACACGCTTATCGTTGATAAAACAGGCACGCTTACTGAGGGCAAACCTAAAGTTCAGCAAATCATTGCTGCTGACGGATTTGCTCGGGCTGATGTACTCGTATTAGCCGCTGCTCTGGAAAATCTGTCTGAGCATCCACTGGCGAAAGCTATTTTGGACCACATCAAATCACAATCATTACCAATACTGGCTGTACAAAATTTTCAGGCCATCAGCGGCAAGGGCCTTCAAGGCCATCTGGATGGACAAAAAATAGTATTCGGTAATGCTCTGATGCTCAAAGAATCGGGCATCGACATCAGTACTCTGAATGATAAAGCGACTGAATTACAAAATCAGGGACAAACCGTTATGTATGTCGCTGTGGGTGATCGCTTTGCCGGCATGATCAGCGTAGCTGATAGCGTCAAACCAGAGAGTCGTGAAGCAATACGCTTGCTGCGTGCAGAGGGTATGAAGATCATTATGATTACGGGCGATAATCACACTACATCACGCGCTATCGCCGCTTCTCTTGGTATTGATACCGTCTACGCAGATGTTCTTCCTGAAGAAAAATTTCGGCACGTACAGGACTTGCAAAAGCAAGGACATATCGTCGCAATGGCAGGTGATGGAATAAATGATTCACCAGCGTTAGCCGAGGCCAGTGTGGGTATTGCGATGGGCACGGGTACTGATATTGCCATGCAAAGTGCGCGTATTGTGTTGGTAAAAGGTGATCTGCGCGGCATCGCTAAAGCAAGGCAATTATCACGCGCAACTATGCGTAATATTCGACAAAATTTATTCTTTGCGTTTATCTATAATTTTGTGGGTGTTCCGATTGCTGCAGGTGCTTTGTATCCCTGGTTGGGGCTGCTGCTTTCACCGATGATAGCCAGCGCTGCGATGAGTCTGTCATCCGTATCAGTAATCGCTAATGCACTTAGACTGAGGAATGTGAAGCTGTAATATTTGTACTGGTGTTACTGCGCTCTGCCAGCTTACGTAATACTAAGCTGGCAGCAACGAATCCGAAGCTCGCTGTCACCACGACGGCTGATCCATAGCCGTCGCAATTAAGACCCGTCAGACTATCGGTTGTGTCATCACCAACTACGCATAATTCAGGATGACGCACTGGCTCAGTGGAATACACCGCATCAATACCAAATTTATTTTTAGTCCCGCGCGGAAAGCCGTGCAGACTACGCAAGCGTTTGCGTACTCGCGCCAGTAGCGGCTCTTGCTCAGTACGCGATAAATCACACACGGCAATGCGCGTAGGATCAACTTGCCCGCCAGCGCTGCCTATCGTAATTAACGGAATTTTTTGATCTCGGCAATGAACTACCAATGCTGTCTTTGCACGCGCATTATCAATAGCATCGATCACATAATCAAACTGTCCTACCGGAATCAACGCAGCCACATTATCGGCATCAATAAATTCTTCTACGCGAGTCACAACGCAGTAGGGATTGATTTGTGCAATACGCTCAGCCAATGCATCGACTTTGGGCTTACCTAAGGTCTCTGTTAACGCGTGTATCTGACGATTGATATTGGATTCGGAGAGATTATCCAGATCAATCATCGTGATCTTACCGATAGCGCTGCGCGCAAGCGCCTCGACCGCCCATGAACCCACACCGCCAACGCCGATGACGCATACATGCGCTCGCCTAAAGGACGACAAAGCCTGCTCGCCATACAAACGCGCTATGCCACCAAATCGACGTTCAACATCGATTGTGTCGGCATCCTGTGAAATTAAGGGAAGAACAGTAGACATGTCGTCATTTTAACGGACTGCGCAGCCAGTGAAGCACTGACTAAGAACCTATCTCTTTTGGTCGATGGCAAGGCGGCGGTACTGCAGGCAGGACTGACGTACGACAAGGTTCTGCCAACGCCGCGAGCGGGCTAAAGCGATAGGTTCTAAATAAAAGCGAGACGTTACTCGAGTAACTAATATAAGCTAACCCATAGCTTAATTTAGCCCCGCGTCGCGCAGCCACGCTGGCTCGCCATAAAATTCGCACTCATTCAGACTATCTTTAATGCTTTATTTATGATTTTTTCTTGTGTCTTTATCTTCCCCGCTATTTAGACTGATCGCCGTTGCAGTGACTGCCCATGTGGCGCTAGGTGCAGCGCGCGTCACGACAGCGCTGTACGCCCTATCGCTACAGGCCTCTGCATTTACGGTGGGAACACTGATTGCGTTATTCGCGCTCGTACCCATGATGCTCGCTGTGCCCATGGGACGCGCGATCGATCGAATAGGTATGCGCAAACCCCTAATGATAGGTTGCCTATTAGCTTCTGCAGGGGTGCTGCTGGCGGCCACAGTCTCTGGATTGCCAGTGCTGTATGTAGCCGCCATGCTCATAGGTACGGGTTTTATGGCGATTTTTATAGGTACTCAACACGCTGTCGGTGTTATGTCGTTACCTGAACAGCGCACAGCCAACTTTAGTCGTCTGTCACTAGGGTTTTCGATTTCATCGTTTACTGGCCCGTTGATTGCAGGATTCATGATCGATCATGTCAGTTATTCGTTTGCTTACTTAAGCTGTGGCCTGTTCACACTCACAGCATTCGGATTAACGGTGAGTGGCACACTAACTCACATCAGCACTCAACCTGTTACGCAACACATCGCTCAAGGCAGCCCATTACAACTACTGCGCAACCGTGAACTGCGACGCGTCTACATCATAGGAATTTTGCTCGCCGCTGGCTGGGATATGTTTACCTTCGTAACACCTGTGCATGGATCACAGCTAGGCTTCTCTGCATCGACGATAGGAATGATACTGGCCAGTTTTGCAGGTGCTACGTTTATTGTGCGGCTCGCTATGCCGGGTATCGTAAGGCGCTTTCGGGAATGGCAAATACTCACTGTCGCTTTAACCGTGGCATCACTCTGTTATTTAGTGTTTCCTTTTATGGAAACGCCCATCACATTAGCTGCTACTGCCGCTGTGCTGGGATTAGCCTTGGGTACGAGTCAACCTAACGTACTGGCCTTACTGCATAGCATTGCACCTCCAGGACGCGGTGCAGAAGCTATAGGTATACGCGCAACGATAGGTAATGCCAGCTCTATCATGATGCCGCTGGCGTTTGGCGCTGCCGGCGCCACACTGGGCATGTTTGTCGTATTCTGGAGCCTGAGTCTTGCCATCGCAGCAGGTGTACCTTTAGCGGCCAGCAAAGCGATGGCTCAGACGAGAAAAAAATTATCCACTCCGCAGGAATGAAAACTTATGTCGATTGCTGATTTACGTCGTGATTACACTCAAGCGACCCTGTCTGAACACGAAGTCGACCCAAATCCTATTCAACAATTTGCGTCATGGTTCGAACAAGCGCTGGCTGCTGAAGTACCCGAGCCCAATGCGATGGGCTTGGCCACAGTAGGTATTTCAGGCCGGCCATCGTCGCGCATAGTGCTGTTAAAAGATTTTGATGAGCGTGGCTTTACCTGGTACACCAACTATGACAGCCGCAAAGGGCATGATCTCGCCAGCCATCCTTATGGTGCACTCACGTTTCATTGGGTTGAACTCGAGCGCCAGGTGCGCATAGAGGGTACGGTTGAACGCGTGGCCGAAGCCGATAGTGATGCCTATTTTCAGATACGTCCCATAAAAAGTCGTCTGGGCGCCATTGCATCTGCTCAAAGTCAACCTATAGAAAGCCGCGATCTTTTAGAACAAAAATTCGAGAAGGCGCAAACCCAGTATGGCGAAACACCGCCACGCCCAGCACATTGGGGTGGCTATCGTTTAAAACCTGACTGGATAGAATTCTGGCAAGGTCGTCGCTCTCGCCTGCATGACCGGGTTGTCTATACCCGAGATGCTGCTGGACAGTGGTCACGTCAGCGTCTGCAACCGTAAGCAATGACACATCAAATCGATTAGTAAGTACAACAAATTACTTGTTGCTTCGAATACGTACTGAGATCGCCTAGAGCAAAATCAAAGTCAATTTCCTTCGCTAACATCATAGTCATCCGCGGGAGGTGGCTATGATGTTTTGGGAAAAAAAATTTAGTCAGTGGATAACACGTATGCGTCATCAGACCGTACTTCCACTTCGTGTCATTCTGTGGAATGGTCTGCAATTTGATCTAGCTGAAGTCACTCCCAAAGTGACGGTACGCCTGCCAGGACCTTCATCATTAACGTATCTGCTGAATCCATCGCTAAAAAATTTAGCTCGCGCTTACGTTGAAGGCAAGCTGCACGTTGAGGGGCAATTACAATCAGTAATAGAAATGGCAAATGCCCTCGCTGAAAAAAGTTTTTCTTCTACCGGGCGATTAGGCCAACTATTTCGACCTTTAGCCCATACTCGCTCACAAGATAAACAAGCGATCGAATATCACTACGACGTATCCAATGATTTCTACCAAAAATTTTTAGATCCAGCCATGGTGTATTCCTGTGCCTACTTTGAAGAAGGTAATGAGAGTTTAGCGACTGCGCAAGAAAAAAAAATAGATCACATACTTAGAAAAATTGCGGTTAAGCCAGGGGATCGGTTGTTGGATATAGGCTGTGGTTGGGGTGCATTACTTATCCGAGCAGCAGAAAAATTTAGTGCGCAATGCACTGGTATTACCCTGTCGGAAAATCAGTACACACTAGCCACTCAGCGAGTAGCCCATGCAGGACTATCTGAAAAAATTCAAATTCATCTCATGGATTATCGTGATGTCGGTGGAAAATTTGATCGTATTACCAGCGTGGGTATGTTCGAGCATGTAGGGCTTAAAAATCTACCCGAGTATTTTACAAAAATCGCATCATTACTCACTGATGATGGGCTGGCACTCAATCATGGCATCACAACAACTAACACCGACCATAGTACAGCGCGCTATGGGGCTGGTGAATTTATAGAACACTATGTTTTCCCGGGCGGAGAATTACCGCACATAGGACGTGTACTGACAGCTATGCAAGAAGGAGGCTTAGAGGCGCGCGACGTTGAGAACTTGCGCAGACATTATGCGCAGACCTGCACACTATGGGCAGAAAATTTTGAAAACCATGGTGAAAAAATACGCACTTTAATCGATGAACGACGCTATCGTATCTGGCGAGTATATCTTGCAGGATGTGCGCATGCATTTCGTAATGACTGGATATCACTTAATCAAATTGTTTGCAGTAAAGCCGGTCGAGACGCTAACACACTAGCTTGGTCACGCAAGTATATGTACCCAGAGTCAGATAGCCACTAGCAATAACGTTACATGTTATTTTTGACGTAATTTATCCGTAAAAATTTTTCTGAATTTTGCAACCTTGGGTGCGACTACAAATGCGCAATAGGATTGCAATGGATGATTTACGTAATAATTTTGATGGTGATCTTCAGCGATATGAAATACTGGGGCATCTTTAAGTTCTGTCACTATCGGCGCATCCCATACATGCGCCATTTCAGCAACCACTTTACGAGCAGTAGTCATCTGATCTGAGCTATGTGTATAAATAACTGATCGGTATTGTGTACCAACATCATTACCTTGGCGATTTAACGTGGTCGGATCATGTATCGTAAAAAAAACTTCTAGTAATTCTCGGTACGTCGTTAGTTGGGTATCAAAATGTATGCGCACGACTTCGGCATGCCCTGTCTGTCCCGAACAAACAGATTCATAATCTGGCTTCGCCGTGTGACCACCGCTGTAACCTGATTCAACCAACTCCACACCACGCATCTCTTGATAGACTGCTTCAAGACACCAAAAACATCCACCACCCAGTGTTGCAATTTCGATAGTCATCATCTACTCCATTAGCTTAGGCACAGTCTCTGGTGCCATTTGCTCTATTGCTGAAAAATGTAGCGTTTGCAGATCACGCAACGCAGGTAATACGATATTGGTTAATGTTTCTACAGTAAATATAGGGCTGCTTAACCAATCCGTTACAGCTTGTGTTGGTAGCTTAACGCATAATTCATTTAAGCTCAGGCGATCGATTCCATGCGCTTCTACAGGCAATAGCAAGCTAGGTTGCGACGGGTCCTCTTCAATAATTTCTGGATGAAAGTGGCACCAATCAGCGAGCAATAACGGCAAACTCTGAGACGGCTTATTTTTCACATCCGTAACTTCGTCCACAATGACAAGCGAAATATCTGCTTGATTGATCCAATGCAGGTGCGAATCTGCTGGCTTATCTTCTAACGGCATGAAGGATGCACCTATGCGTATCAAGGCCGCATACAAAACCAGTATGTCTGGATGCGAGTGGCCAACATAAGCAATCGTTTGCCCGGACTGCACACCCCATTCGCCTTGTAGTCGTGCAGATGCACGCTCTACACGCGACCAAAACCGGCGGTAATTAATCACACGCTCAGGCAGCCAGTGGCATACGAGGTCTCCATGCTCTCGCGCATGCGCGGCCAGCATGGCAAGTAAACGCGATGGTTCAATCATTTTGGCAAGAACTGTAAGTACGCATCAGGACAACTTCCGCAGGAAAACGCTATTTTGGGCATAATCGGGGCTAATCACTTTTTATACGATATGTCTAGCCTACCAATTCACGCCCCCGTCACAGAATTTGACGACGTTCATTTTCGCAGAGCTCTATCTCAATTTGCCACCGGAGTCACCGTCATCACTACGCGCGATGAGAGTGGCGGCTTTGTCGGATTAACTGCCAGCTCATTTAATTCGGTATCGCTGACTCCGCCGCTCGTGCTTTGGAGTCTTTCCGATAATGCTCGCAGCATGCCACTGTTTAAGATTAATTCACATTATGTAATCAATGTACTGGCTGCAGATCAGGCATCACTGGCTGAGCGCTTTGCTAGTCGTCTTCCAGATCGTTTCGACGGCGTCGGCTTTGACCTCTCGCCTACCGGGCTGCCCGTGTTACATGGCGCTGCTGCTTGGTTTGAATGCCACAACCGTAGTCGATATCCCGAAGGTGATCATGTTATTTTTGTAGGCGAAGTTGAACGCTGCGCTTATGAACCTAAATCGGCACTGGTGTATCACAGCAGTCGCTTTGGCAAAATAGAAGGCCTGGCCGAACTGAGGTGAACTGCGTTTCAGTGTTTAAGCAGCCGCTCTACTATGTCGCCTGATTCAAACGCCGCCCTTCTGAGACGATCATTAATTCCATGCCATTCGTCACTTTGTGGCGGGCGCTCGACAATGATCACGTCTGCTCCCTGAGCATCCAGCAATCGCAAACCCGCATACAAACCATGCGCATAGGCGCTTGCATCAGCTGGCAATTGCTCGCTTGCTAGCGCGTGATGCATATCCTTAAGCAGCGGTGAAAAGTGCATCACAGCGTAGGTGCGATGCGCACTCTTTAAGCGACGCATCAGCGGTACTAGCTCTGCGCTATCAACCAACACTAATGGTGTAATTGGCGCGTAATGCGCTTCCAAACTACCGGATACGCGCGGGGCTGCCACATCCGGTGTTGTAGGCATCACCGGCATACGCCCCAAGCACTGCGCGAGCTGCGCTACGCTAATCTGACCCGGTCGCAATACGACAGGGCCCACGGAATCTAAACGTGTGAGATCAACGATGGTGGATTCTATCCCCACCTCACTTTGTCCACCGTCGAGTATGCAGGCAATAGGGCTATCTTCTGCATGACCAAATTCATTCAGTACATGCTGCGCTGTCGTGGGACTAACATGACCAAATCGATTCGCTGATGGTGCGGCTATGCCGCCCTGCCCATGATGAAATTCTGCAAGCAGTGCGCGTGCAACCGGATGTGAAGGACAACGCAATCCAATGGAATTTTGTCCACCAGCGACCGCTGCTGGTACGTGAGACGCGCGCGGCAAAATAAGTGTGAGCGGACCGGGCCAAAACGCATTGATTAACAACTCCGCTTCTGCAGGTACATGACTAGCCCAACGAGATAAATCTGCGTTGTGCGCTACATGCACGATGATGGGATGATTTGAGGGTCGGCCTTTAGCGGCAAAGATGGCAGCTACTGCCTCGGGATTGGATGCATCCGCACCCAGGCCATACACTGTCTCGGTGGGAAATACGACTAACTTACCCTGCTCGAGCAAGCGCGCTGCTTGCTCAATGTCTGAACTATCCAGCATCATGGCATTAATGTTCTATACCAAGCAATTGACACGCAGCCTCACACTGTTTTTGGGCATCAACTAACTGCTCCGCAACAAAGGTTACGTGACCCATTTTGCGACCAGGGCGCGGATCATCTTTGCCATACAAATGAAGATTAGCGCCTTTTAGTGCCAGTAATTTATCCCATGCAGGCTCAGTAGCAAGCTGCACATCGTTTGTAAACCAAAGATCACCCAGCAAATTAAGCATCACCGCTGACGAATGCTGACGCGCATCACCCAATGGCAGTCGTGCCATCGCTCGCACTTGCTGAGCAAACTGACTGGTGATGCAGGCATCCATCGTGTAATGACCACTATTGTGCGGACGAGGCGCCATTTCATTGACAACTAATGAACCATCACTCAACACAAAAAATTCTACGCACAGCACACCTACGTAACCAAGACGATGAATGATTTCCAGCGCAGCAGCTTGTGCGCGTTTAGCGCAATCAGCACTGACATTTGGACCAGGTACGGTGGTGGTAAACAGTATGCCGTCGCGATGCACATTTTCAGCTATGGGATACACCACCGCTAACCCATCAGCACCGCGCGCTGCCAATACCGAGACTTCGTAAGCCAGTGGCAGCATTTTTTCGAGCACGCATTCCACATGGGTCATGTGATCAAAGGCTGTTCGTACTTCATCCTTCGTTTTAACGCGCACTTGTCCTTTGCCGTCATAGCCTAGGCGCACTGTTTTCAAAATGCCGGGAAACAGTGATTCAGGCAGTGCATCGATATCTGACGCACTAGCAATACGCTGATGCGGTGCAGGCAGAACACCTGATAGTTCAGCGCATGCTGTAAAAAACTTTTTTTCAGCGAGTCTGTCTTGCGCAATAGAGACGCAGGCCGCCGTGGGCGCAACAAACGTATTCGCTGCTAATGCAGATAAGCTTTGCGCAGGTACGTTTTCAAATTCAGTAGTGACCGCCACACATTGCGTACTCAGTTTGCGCAATGCATCGGCATCGGTATACGCCGCTGCAATCAAATGATCGGCTGCATGACCTGCAGGGCAATCGCTCGCTGGTTCAAGCACGGCCACTTTGTAACCCATCGCCTGCGCTGCATGCGTAAACATACGACCCAGTTGACCACCACCCATCACACCTAACCAGGTAGAAGGCGCAGCGGAAGGTTTAAATGAATTGTCCAGCGGAGTCGACGTGTTCATGCAGGCAAGGTCATGGCTTGTGCAGCCTCTGTTTGGCGGGCGCGGAAACTAAGCAATTTATCAGCCAGTGCAGCATCATCAGCAGCCAACATCGCTATTACTGCCAGCGCTGCATTAGCCGCACCAGCCTCGCCTATAGCGAAGGTTGCTACCGGTATGCCTTTGGGCATTTGTACTATCGACATTAGTGAATCTTCACCACGCAAATATTTGGACGGCACCGGCACACCCATCACTGGCACGATCGTTTGAGATGCCAGCATGCCGGGCAAATGCGCAGCTCCGCCAGCGCCTGCAATAATTGCACGCAGTCCGCGTGTGCGTGCAGACTTTGCATAGTCAAACATCTGGTCTGGCATACGGTGAGCTGAAATCACCTGGGCTTCATGCGGAACGCCAAACTCTGTGAGCATCAACACGGCGTGCTGCATGACGTCCCAATCAGAGGATGAACCCATCACAACACCAACTACAGGTTTAGCTTGGCTCATCTCAGTCTTTCAAGGCTAGTCCGGTCAGACGCTCAAGCGCCTCGCGGTATTTGGCACCGGTTTTTTCAATGACTTCGGCAGGCAGCGCCGGCGCGGGCGCAGTCTTACCCCAGTCGCTCAGGGTTTCTAAATAATCTCGCACAAACTGCTTATCAAACGAAGGAGGTGATATTCCTTCTGAATAAGAATCTGCAGGCCAAAAGCGCGATGAATCGGCGGTTAATACTTCATCCATCAAATGCATAACGCCGTTGTCATCCAGACCAAACTCGAATTTAGTATCCGCAATAATGATTCCGCGTGTTGCAGCATAGTCAGCGGCTGCTTGATAGAGCTGTAGGCTGATGTCGCGCATTTGATTAGCTAGCTTGCTACCGAGACGTTTTTCCATCTCATCAAAACTGATGTTTTCGTCATGCTGGCCCAGGTCTGCTTTAGCTGCCGGTGTAAATATTGGCTGCGATAGTTTGGCTGCCATTTTCAAACCCGCGGGTAAAGGAATTCCGCATACAGTACCGCTAGCCTGATAATCTTTCCAGCCCGAGCCGATCAAATAACCGCGCACCACGGCTTCGACCAAAATCGGTTGCAGTCGCTTAGCCACAACAGCGCGTCCACGAACCTGATCTGCTTCGTTGGCAGCCACTACCGATTCAGGCGTTATGCCGGTCAAGTGATTCGGAACGATATGACTTAATTTGGAAAACCAAAAGTCGGACATCTGATTCAATACCTGACCCTTGGTCGGAATGGGTTCATTCATCACCACGTCAAATGCAGAGAGGCGGTCGGTGGTGACTATCAAAATCTTGTCATCACCCACAGCGTAATTGTCACGCACCTTGCCACGACCAAGCAGCGGTAAAGAAGTGATTTTTGATTGGTAAAGGCTAGTCATAAAATTTCGGAGTAATGCAGCGATGCCGGACTGTTGTTTACTTTAAAAACAATAATCACATTAAAAAATATCTGGACCTTCATACAACCATCTTTATGAACGAAGATGGGCGCTTATCAAATCTGTGAATTTACTTAATCACTTGGGATAACTCACCCTTAGCGTATTTTTCTGCCATTTTTTCCAGTGACATGGGTTTGATTCGCCCTGCCTGACCTTCGCAACCAAATGATAAATAGCGCGCCTTACATATGTTCATGGCGGCTTCACGGGCTGGTTTTAAAAAATCGCGCGGATCAAATTTCGATGGATTTTCTGCCAGATAACGTCGTACTGCAGCTGTCATGGCTAATCGTATGTCAGTATCGATATTGATTTTACGAACACCGTGTTTGATGCCCTCTTGAATTTCTTCCACAGGCACACCATAGGTTTCTTTCATATCGCCACCAAACTGACGTATCTCTTCGAGTAACTCTTGGGGCACGCTAGAAGAACCGTGCATAACCAGGTGAGTATTGGGTATGCGCTGGTGAATTTCTTTGATGCGATCAATCGCTAAAATATCACCTGTAGGTTTACGTGAAAATTTATACGCACCATGACTGGTGCCAATCGCAATCGCCAGTGCATCGCACTGTGTTTGTCGTACAAAATCGGCTGCCTGATCCACATCGGTCAGCAACTGCTCGCGCGTCATTGTACCTTCGGCACCATGACCATCTTCTTTGTCGCCCTTCATGGTTTCGAGTGAACCGAGCACACCTAACTCAGCTTCTACGGTCACACCTATCGCATGCGAAAACTCGACAACCTTACGCGATACTTCTACGTTGTATTCATAACTGGCGACAGATTTTCCATCGGCCATCAACGAGCCATCCATCATGACGGAAGAAAATCCTGATTTGATTGCTCCCATACAGATCGCAGGTGACTGTCCGTGATCCTGATGCATGACGACTGGAATATGAGGATAGGCCTCAATAGCAGCAGAAATCAGATGGCGAAGGAAGGCTTCGCCTGCATATTTACGCGCACCTGCTGAGGCTTGCATAATGACGGGCGCACCCACCTCATCAGCAGCAGCCATGATGGCCGAAACTTGCTCTAGATTGTTAACGTTAAATGCGGGCAGGCCATAATTATTTTCGGCAGCATGATCCAACAACTGGCGAAGCGATACGAGTGGCATGTCAGAGTCTCCTGGGTAAATTCACTAAGAACTATCGAAAGTAAAAAATCAACGATCGCCAATCTTGGTGATCTTTAAGGCATTGGTGCCGCCCGTTTGGCCCATGGGCTCACCCCACGTCATGACCACCATGTCATCCTTTTTTACTAAGCCTCGCGACAACAACAATTCCTCAGCTGCTTTCAGCACGGACTCGCGGTCATTGGCATCCGCCTTTAATTCAAACGGTTGCACATTACGATATAAGGCCACTTTTCGTTGCGTAGCACGGCTAGTCGTCATGGCATAAATCGGCATGTCGATGTTATGCCGGCTCATCCACAAAGGTGTTGATCCCGATTCTGTTAATGCCACGATGGCACGCGCACGAAGATGGTAAGCAGTAAACAACGCACCATAGGCAATGGATTCATCTATACGAGAAAAAGTGACATTCAAAAAATCAGCATCGAGTGACATGGGCTCGGCTTTTTCAGCTTCAGCGCACACAGCAGCCATCATCTCAACCGTTTCAACCGGATATTTACCAGCCGCTGTTTCAGCCGATGTCATCACCGCATCAGTGCCGTCTAATACGGCATTGGCCACATCGGATACTTCGGCACGCGTAGGAACAGCGTTTTGTATCATCGACTCCATCATCTGCGTGGCTGTAATTGCCAGCTTATTGGAATGACGTGCCATGCGTATCATGCGCTTTTGCAGAGCGGGCACCATAGCATTACCCACTTCCACAGCCAAATCACCACGCGCAACCATAATGCCATCGGAGGCATCAAGAATTTCTTGCAACACAGGTATGGCTTCAGCTCGCTCAATTTTTGCGATCATTAAAGGACGATGCGATCCATGCGTTTCTGCCGCAAGATTTGCCAGCTGCCGCGCCATGATCATGTCCGTCGCATTTTTGGGAAATGAAACAGCCACATAATCGGCACCCAGTTGCATGGCAGTCTTGATGTCTTCCATGTCTTTGGCAGTTAAGGCAGGTGCAGACAAACCTCCACCCTGACGATTGATGCCTTTGTTGTTGGATAGCTCGCCGCCGACTTTGACTGTAGTGAAAATTTCGCTGCCCTTGACGCGATCGACTGTCAGCACGATCAAGCCATCATTGAGCAAAAGAACATCGGCAGGTTTGAGATCGCGCGGCAATTCTTTGTAATCTAAACCGGCGCGGTTTTGATCACCTAATTCGCAGGTCGCATCGAGAATAAAAGATTCACCTTTAACCAGCTCGATTTTTCCGTCGGCGAATTTGCCAACGCGAATCTTGGGTCCTTGAAGGTCGGCCATAATGGCAACCTCTCGCCCACAAGCTGCCGCAGCATCACGCACCATTTGCGCACGCAGCACATGATCTTCGGCTTTGCCGTGTGAAAAATTTAGCCTGACCACATCGACACCAGCAGCTATCATTTTCTGCAGCACTTCAGGGGTGTTAGACGCCGGCCCTATGGTGGCAACAATCTTGGTGGCGCGTTGTTTAATTTCAGTAGTCAACTAGTGGGCTCTCTGTTCAAGTATTTCAACGGCTGGAAGGACTTTGCCTTCGAGGAATTCAAGGAAGGCACCACCGCCCGTAGAGATGTAACCTACTTTGTCAGTAATGCCATACTTGGCTATTGCAGCTAACGTGTCTCCGCCACCTGCAATTGAAAAACCTTTGGACTGTGCAATGGCCATAGCGAGTGTTTTAGTGCCTTCACCAAACTGATCAAATTCGAATACACCCACCGGACCATTCCAAACGATAGTGCCAGCATCCAAAAGCTGTGCGGCTAGCAGCTTGGCTGTTTGCGGTCCTATATCCAAAATCAAATCATCGGCTGCCACGTCATGCACCGACTTAACCGTGGCTGTTGCAGTTGCTGAAAATTCTTTAGCACACACCACATCGGTAGGAATGGGCACGCTGGCACCGCGCGCGCTCATCATATCGATAATCACTTTGGCTTCTCCAACCAAATCGGCTTCAGCCAGTGATTTACCAATTTGCAGGCCTGCGGCCAACATAAAGGTGTTGGCTATGCCTCCACCCACAATCAGTCGATCAACTTTGGCCGCCAATGTTTTAAGGATAGTGAGCTTGGTCGATACTTTAGAACCCGCCACGATCGCAGCTAGCGGACGAGCAGGATGCCCCAATGCTTTGCCCAGCGCATCGAGTTCCGCCGCCAGCAAAGGACCAGCGCAGGCTATGGGCGCAAACTTGGCAATGCCATGAGTCGTGGCTTCTGCACGGTGCGCTGTACCAAACGCATCATTGACGTACACATCGCACAGCGCTGCCATTTTTTTTGCGAGTTCATCACTGTTCTTTTTTTCGCCGAGATTCACACGGCAATTTTCCAGCAACACAACCTCACCTGGAGCGACATCTACACCGTCCAACCACTTTTGCTTTAAGGGCACAGGACGGCCCAGTAATTCAGAAAGACGTTTGGCAATCGGTGCGAGCGAGTCAGCGGGTTTGAATTCGCCCTCCGTTGGACGACCCAGATGCGACGTCACCATCACCGCAGCACCGGCTGCTAACGCTGCCTGTATGGCAGGCACTGAAGCACGTATGCGCGTGTCTTCAGTAATGGCACCTGCATCATTTTGCGGAACATTGAGGTCGGCCCGAATAAAAACTCGTTTGCCTAGTAATTGATCGTTCTGCGTTAAATCGCTCAGTCGGTTGAATCGCATGATGGACTCGATTGAATGTTGGAAAACCGCGTATTTTACCGCAGCCGACCCTCTGAAAAACCGTTGCCAGACCGGCATGACTAAAGGCTGGATGAGAACAATCTGAGTAGCGTAAAAACCCCCATACCTAAGACCAATGTGCTGATCAAATGGCGGGTGAGTAAAAAGAAACCAGCTGCGGCTATACCCGCTACCAGTTTGACGTTGGAGATATCCAAAGCCAGGTGCCCTCCTGACATCAGCAGATCAGGGGCAATAATCGCCGCCAAAGCCACTGCGGGTACATAACCTAAGGCATGCTGTAGCCAGGGCGGCATGCGTGAGTTCGCCAGCAAAAAGAAAAAACTGCGGGTCACCGCCGTGGTTAACGTCATCAACCCCACCAACAAGATGAAATCGGTCGCACTCACGGTTGTCCCTCATCATGACCGGTAGGCTGACCGGTCGGCTGACTGGTCATGCGGTCAACAGCAACGGCGGCGGCTATACCAGCGAGCATGGCAACCACCAGCCCCAGCCGGTAGGGCAGCCCAGCTGCGGCCACAGCCACTATGCTGGCAACAATAACGCCAGCTAATGTTGCCCGGTTGATGATCAGAGGAATGGTCAACCCCAATAAAACCAGCGTCCCGGTAAACCCTATGCCCCAATCACGGGGTATCTGACTGGCCAGCATAATGCCCACCATGCTACCTAGCTGCCATGAGGCCCAGGTGGGCATGGCCAGCCCGGTGAAATAACCCAATTTGCCCACAGGCTTAGTGAGCGTGTGCTGCGGAAAGCGTTGTGGGAAAAATGCCATCACCAAATCAGCATTGAAGTAGCCGTACCAAAGCCGGCGAGTCCAGTGCAGGTGTGAAAAATGTGGACCAACCACCGCGCTAAAAATAATGAAGCGAAAATTAACTAATAGCGCTGTAAGAAAAATCAGCCAGACTGGCGCACCGGCCACAATTAATGGCAACACGGCCAGTTGTGCTGAGCCGGCGTAGACCATGACGGTCATCAAAATCGCCTGCCAAACGCTGAGACCAGACTGAACCATCACCATGCCGGTAACGGCGCCCCAGGCAACCAATCCGGGCATGGTTGGTGCGCTGATGCGAACGCCATCCCAAAAAGCGTCTTTTTCGCGTGCTGCCTGCTCGGCTTGTAGAGAATTCATTATTTAATTGGTTGATCTACAAGCAGATAGCAAAAAGCCGTCGTGCGAATGATCGCGTCAGTAGGTCCGAAATAGGCATGTTCATTGCGAATTTTATAGTGTGTCAACCTTCTTGTCCGAGCGACCCCCCATCGTGTACACACCACGGCATAGCTAAATTTAGGCAAATTTTGTGAAATTATTTGTTGCCCGCTTTACGACTAGAGCCTAGTCGGGGACACAATCCGCTAAAATCACGCCTTTGCACTATCCATTGGAGAATTAGACATGTCTATGGCTGACCGCGACGGGAAAATCTGGAAAGACGGCCACATGGTCGACTGGCGCGATGCCACTCTGCATGTGCTGACTCACAGTCTGCATTACGGCATGGCCGTGTTTGAGGGCATACGAGCATACAACACGCCGAATGGAACGGTCATTTTCCGTTTACAAGAACACACTCAACGCTTATTGAATTCG
>CAYUDI010000010.1:10040-22998 GCA_964443585.1 uncultured Bifidobacterium sp. | reverse complement strand
GCTATGTAGTCAGCCTGACGAATCTCCAACGCCACAATAGTCAATGTAGGATTTTCTGATGCGCCCGTGGTGAATTGGCTGCCATCAGAAACAAACAGGTTTTTAATATCGTGTGTTTGGCCCCATTTGTTAACCACACCATCTTTTGCTTTTGCACTCATGCGGTTGGTGCCTAAGTTGTGCGTAGACGGATAAGGCGGAGTAAATATCACGCGCTTGGCACCGACTGATTCATACAATGCTTTAGCCTGTTTGAATCCATGCTGGCGCATTGCATTGTCGTTCGCATGGTCACTAAATTGAACGTTGGGAATAGGCAGACCAAAGGCATCCTTCTCAGTGGCATGCAAGGTAATGCCATTGGATTCCTGAGGCATATCTTCACCCACCAGCCACATACCTGCCATATTGTCATAGGCATCCATAGCATTAGAAAAATCACGGCCCCAATCACCTGGATTTAAAAACGCTGCCATAAAAGGCACGCCCAAGGACAGGGTTTCCATTTCATAGCCACCAACGAATCCGCGTTTAGGATCAAAGCGTGACTCATCTTTGATAATGCCTGCCATGGTCGTGCCACGGAACATGTGCACTGGCCTTTCATAAATTGCATAGACCGATGCCGTCATATGGCGCATGTAATTTTTACCCACCTGGCCGGATGAATTAGCCAAACCATTCGGATACATGGTCGATGCAGAGTTCAACAACAAGCGTGGTGATTCAATCGAGTTACCAGCGACACACACTAAACGCGCTTTTTGGAAATAGCGGTTACCGTTTGAATCACCGTACATAACACCCGTTACTTTGCCCGATGCATCATGCTCAATCTTGAGTGCTTGAGCATCTGAACGCACCTCTAGGTGACCAGTACGCTCGCCCTTGGGAATCTCGGTATACAAGGTCGACCATTTGGCACCTGATTTACAACCCTGAAAGCAAAAACCGATTTGCTGGCACGAGCCACGACCATCGCGAGGTTTGGAATTGATCGACATATTCCCGGTATGGAAGTGCTCGTAACCCATCTTCTTAGCACCTGCTGCCAGTACTTTGTAGTTGTTATTGCCGGGTAGTCGGGGAATGCCATTCGTCCCGGTTGTACCCATTTTCTTCTCGGCCTTATCGTAGTACGGGTTCAGGTCTGAGAGCGTAATTGGCCAGTCCAGCAAATTAGCGCCAGGCACTTTGCCGTAGGTAGTACGTGCTTTGAATTCATGCTCTTGAAAACGCAGTGAAGCGCCAGCCCAGTGGACCGTTGACCCACCCACCGCCTTCACTATCCATGCTGGCAGATTAGGGAAATCTTGTGATACTCGCCAAGTACCCGATGTGGTGCGCTTGTCTAACCAGGATATCTTGCTAAACATAGGCCATTCATCATTTTCGAAATCATTAATTTCATGACGCTTACCCGCTTCGAGAATGACAACATTAATACCTTTTTGCGCCAGTTCATTTCCTAACGTACCACCACCCGCGCCAGAACCAATGATGACGACTACCTCGTCATCTAAATCAAATTTCTTAGCCATGTCTGTCTCCTCAATTCTTCAAATAGTTATGATCGGTGCAAAGTGGACGTGATCAGAGATGATCCATCCAGGTCTGGTCGTTAAAGCCCCGGTTGATATATCCACCAAGTTGGGCAGAAGGCCCCTGATATCCCAGCTTGGCCCAAACGGCTGGCTGGTTGTAAAGACTAACTACCAGATCGCCACGAATCTTTTTGAAAAAAGGTGATGTTTCTATACTTTGAAGTACATGTACACGGTCACGCTCTTTGGCTATCTTTGAGTAAGCAGAACCAAATTTACTTTGAGCGATAGAGTCGGGTTGCGCGACACCTTCCTGTATGAGTTTTTTTACGCCCTCATCTGATTTCGCTTGTTCTGCATACACACCCACAGCATTGGCGTACAAGGAATCATCGAAACGATCATGAGGAAAAATATCACGAGCTATCTTGACTAGCGTTGCGAACGTATCGCTACCCAGTACATCCTCTGCCAGTGCTGCATTAGGAATAAACATCATAGGCAGACCACCTGCTGCGCTAGCAACAGTGCCTGCGGTGGCAATCTTGAAAAACTGCCGGCGTTTTGGTTCTGTAGGTTTGTACATAATTGTCTCCTCCGACGTAAATCTAATGGTCTGTAGTTAGTTTACTAATTTGTTTTACTCAATTCACTGCCGAAAAATAAATATAACCATCGTGCTGATCAAAAGAATGAACTACCAAACGCTGCTTCAAACAAACTGGTACGACTAGTGGTAATGCCCTCCGGTTTGCAATACCTCAATCTTGTATCCATCCGGATCTTGGATAAAGAAAAATCGAGCAAGCAACTCGCCATCTTTTTTAAATTCTTTAATCTGTAGCGGGTTGTAGCCTAATTTTTCTAGTTTGGACTGCATAGACTCCAGATCATCAACAACAAATGCGTAATGACCATAACCATCACCGTGGGTGTATGGCTCAGTGCGGCTGTAATTGTGAGTTAGCTCAATTTCAAAATCGTTTTCTGGATTTCTCAAATAAATAAGAGAAAAATCATCAAAATCTAATCTGTGGCTAATGGAAAAGCCGAAGCCTTCAGAGTAAAACCGTATCGATCGCTCGGGATCGAACACGCGTATCATGGTATGAATAATTTTAGGCATGGTGTGTCACGAATCAAAAATTTACAAGTAATTATTGATCGGTCAATCAGAGAAGTGGTAGTAGCGCACTACTACTTTGAGCCGAGTAGTAGCCGGGTATGTTTTTCATCATATTGCGCCGCAAAAATTATTGGGCCAAGACGAGCTTCTTGATGAAGTATGCAACTAGTTTTTCTAATGCGGCAGAGCAAAAAATTTAAAAAGAAAATTATTTGCCAGCGATAGAATTTAATTAATTTATTCTTATTGTCTATATTGTAAGTGTGTGGTGCTTGTCAGGCAGCGGCCTTTACTGTCCGACCTCCATCGCTGCTCTTCACATTTCGAGGGACTAATCAATATGTATGAAATGGTAATTACTGCGCTGCGGCTTTGCATCCTTGCACATGAGAGTGATGCGCAAAAGTATAAGTAACTGGTTACAAGGATTAGGTCACAGTGTTAGAAGAAGTATAAAAACCTACTGAACCCGCCAGGCAAGCAACGCTGGCAACTAGGGTTAGACGAAATCGCATAGGCAACCAAGAAGCCACTTGGTAATGGGAATAACGCTTCTGATCAACTCGGTAACAAAGCCACAGCAGTATGGCCATAAAAAGCAAATCAAAAGGTGGAGTTAGTAGCGTAGCTAGCCAAGCCAGCAGACTGGGTGTGATCCCCCAAATCCATGGTGACGGATTAGTAGCTGCAGGTTGCATATCGCGCATTTCCAAGCCCCAGTGTATCGCCCCCAAAAAACTAATGATCACTGCGGCATAGCTACTTAACGCATGGCTGATGAATGAGTGCGATATACGATCTGGCCACCAAAATGCAGCGGATAAAAAAACAAACGGAACCAAGCCAGCGTAACCTAATAAATGAGCCCACGCGGGTGGATCGTTTGTAGTAACTGCGTTCACTTCCATAACTATTATGATTAATGATCGGATTCATCGTTCGATGCTGCATGTGCCTGCCCTAGTGGAGCTGGCGCGGCCATCTTTTCGCCATCCCACTGTTGCCCGCACCAGCAAATTCCCTCGGAATTAATGAGGCAGGTACCGCTACCGCAGCAACGCTGGTCTTCTTCCATCATGAAACCTTTCTTTAAGTTTAAATCTATTTTTTGCAAATCGACTTGGTTGGACTCGTCACATTTGTAAATATGCGGGTAATAGCCGACTATTTTGTGTGGTCAAAAGCTAGCTATGGTTTGTCAATTGAAATCCACAGCATTTTGGGTATAAGGTCTGTAAGCAAATGCGAGGGACTCACCAGTAAATTTCAGTCAGAAGTATCACTTTGATTCGTAAGTGCGTTGCCTATCTATCTTAAAAAGCAAGTGGCACAAACTATGATGCGATTTTAGCTGCCGCTTTGAGCCCATTTGCTATTTTTCATAAAAACAAATCCAATAATCCAAAAAATACCAAGCGACATGATAGCGAATACAAATGGCGTAATTAATCTGGTCTCTGCCCATTCATTAAATATTTTGTCTCTGTCTTTTTTGCATTGTGACACTAGCATCGTATCATTTGGGTAAAAAGCTTGCTGCTCAACACATTTTGAGTAAAAAGAATCAGCTATGTTTTTCGTGTTTGAAAAGTCCAGAATATAAAACGACGAAAAAGCCAATATAAACCAAATTACAGAGAGAACTATCGGTAATCTGAATAATCTATTCATCGCTACTGATCTCTTTGTAGTCGTTTTTAACTTGGAGCACCAAGAATTTCTTTTTCATCACTGGTCAGGATGGGGCCTTCTAACGTAACTCTATCCTGCTGTATTTTGTCTTCTCTGAATTTAGCAATGATGGGCAATAACTCTGGACGAATATGCTCTTCATTAAAACCATTAAATAATGTACCCAATAATCCCCGCTTGAGATCACTGGTACCCATAACCCAGTCTGCGAATGGAAAAGTTAACGTCATATTTTTGTGCATCATAATTCCTAAGTTGTGATGCGCAGCATGATGTCGGCGTATTGTGTTAACGAATGGCATAGTACGAACGAACCAATTTTCTTGGACATGGCAGCAATAATGAAAGGTCTCGTAAATTAAGTAATGTCCCACCATCGTCATATAAAGAATGTAGCCCGCATTAGGGTTGATTAGCTTAGACGCTATGTACCCAAGGACAGACCCAAATACGCCCAGTACTATTAAAACTCGCCAGGGGAAAAAAACGATCCTGTGTTCTTTGACACTAGAAATAGTGTAATCCGTATCCGTAAAATACTGATGATGCTGCCGGGTATGTCTATCGTAAATGGCTCTGAGAGCAAATACATCAACGAGTCTGTGCATGACATATTTGTGCAAAGCCCATTCCACAAAATTTCCTGCAATGGCCACGGGGATAATTAACAGCCACTCCCATGTAGGGTTGTTAAGCTGAGTTGAGCAGTAATAGATAGCCAGGCTGCCTACCAGGTACATAATCCCGATATGAAACAGACCGTTATAGAACGGACTGATTTGATTGACATAGGCTGCACGAAATTTTTTCTGCCGCTCACTCATGACCATAGGCTTTGCGAAAGTCGTCATGGAATTACTCCTACGCTGATAGACATTAGTTAGGCTCTTTACCCAGCTTTTCTAAAAACTCGTTAACTACATCAGGCTGCACGCTGATGATATGTTCTGGCCCTGGAAATATATTCGTTTGTACATCAGCGATGTATTCCCGGAAGGCGCTCACTCGCTCTTGCTGCATTTGCTGGCGCAACGCAAACAGATTGCGATATTGCTTAGAGTGCCGGGGAAATGGGCCGGGGCCATCGCCCAATATATCTTCGCCAAACAAAAATTGAATATCGCCACCGCTGCCAGCACCTATAGACGACGTAATCAGGCTAGTACGCTTGGATAGTTCTTGTAAGATCTCTTGCGGGATGACCTCTACTTCCACCGCCCAAGCCCCTGCGTTTTCAAGTGCCTTCATTTCTCTGTAAAGTACCAGAGCCTCTTCGGCAGTTTTGCCAACTGCCCGCAGTCCGCCCGTCCAGGTGCTGCGTCGTGGCACCAAACCCACGTGACCTTGAGCCGGCACCCCTGCTTCAGCCAGTGCCGCAATAAAGCGTGGACTCCACTGGCACATGATGGCATCACCACCAATTTCCATCGCTGCAAACGCCAAACGTAATGCCTCTTGCGGACTCGTCACAGCTATCAGTGGCAAAGAAAACGACATGAAGGTATGGGGAGCCGCTTTTCGTATTTCTGCAGCCAACTCAGGATGTTTTGGGTCGTAACGTACTTTTAAGGTATCTATCCCTGCCTCTTGCGCTGCCGCTGCTTCTTCTGGCGTAAAAGCCAGGGTTTCCACGAGCGTTTTATGACCTTTTAATTCGCGAATATCGCGAATAGTGTAATTACGCTGGCCGTAGGCGCCAGCCATCGTAGCTATGCGCTTGAGTTTTTTTGAACCGGAATCGCGAGCTGGAACTGCCCCGCTGCTACGAGATGTTTGCACGCTGTCTATCTCCTCAACCATTTGATGTCACTGGGCTCGTAGGATGAGCCTACTATTTTGCAGCAAAAGATAATCACGGCTTTTATGACAATTAGCATAATTATTTCTGGTCATAATACAACGAGAGACTTGCTAGTCAATCTCATTCCAAAAATGACAAAAAATCAGAAAATAACAACTGCCTACAGCTTCACTTAAAAAATAGAGTACTTTGTCCCGTGAACCATAATCTAGCGAATATAGTCATGGCTTTGTATACATTAAATCCTGCCTAAACTGATACCATGACCGATCGAAAAAAACGTTACTTTCATTTGCTTGCCATAATGAGTTTGCTACCTATTGCTGCTATGACGCATGCCCAACTGCTTGACCTCACCAAGGCTCGTTCTGTCAACGAGTTATGGGTGGTCAATGATGGCGTTATGGGCGGCCTGTCAGAGTCACGCTTTAGCCATGATGCCGAGGGGGTGCTATTTGAAGGCGTGGTATCGCTGGACAATGGCGGCGGCTTCGCCTCGATGCGCAGCCCCATAGCAATCCCGACGGGTACCACTGCTCTTGATGTGACTGTTCGTGGAAATGAAAAGCAGTACAAATTGATAATACGGACTGACCCCTCGCCCAGGGCGCCTATGTATCAAGCCGATTTCACTGCGACACCTGCATGGAAAACCTTCCGCTTCCAAGCAAGCGACTTTAAAGCCAGCTTCAGAGGGCGTCCAGTAGACGCCCCGGAATTAGTATTTTCCGATGTTAGGGAGATCGGTGTCCTCATCGCCAACCAACAGGCAGGCGCGTTTAAAGTTCAAATTAAGAACATACAATCTGCGGGTGGTACGCCGCGCTGAGAAACATCTTTTTAGGGTGCTCCAGCAAACTAAAGTTATGTCATGTATATTAATTATACGAGTGTATATACTCGGTACACATCAAGGAGACTGTGCATGAAAAAATTACTATTAATGTTAGCGCTATCAATAAGTTCGTTCGCGTATGCGCACAACTGCCCGAATGATATGAAAGCTATCGATGCCGCATTAACTTCCACTAAGGTAGCAGGCGCTGATTTGGATAAGGTTAAATCGCTACGAGCTGCTGGTGAAAAAGCGCACAAAGAAGGCAAGCATGATGAGTCGATGGCAGCACTAATTCAGGCTAAAAAAATACTGGGAATATAGTTTTTATTTTTTGAAATTCAAGCCACCTAAGGGTGGCTTTTTTTCTGGGAAAAATCCACAAAGAGACATTTTATCTACCAATACAGTACATCAATCAAACAATGATATGGACGAGTTATGCTCCAGCGTATGGATGAATTTGATTTCCCGATCGCGAATTGATTTGCACATTGAAGGACACAATAATTCTGTCTTTGTCACCTTCATAGGCCATGGCTTTATGCGGCAAATAGGAGGGAAATAAAACCAGCATGCCTTCTTCAGGCTGAATATCAATGCTGTTATTTTGAAGATATGAATTACCCATATCGATGTAGGCGCCAGCTTGATACTGGGTATAGGGCCCATAAAAGCGGGTCACCCCGTTAAGTTCACCTAGCGCAGCATGCTGGTGTCGTCGCTCAGCTGCATCAATTTGTACGTAATACACGCCCGACCATGAGCAATTACCGTGGGTATGCACATCATGAAATGCCTGACCATTTTGAATTTGAAACCAACAGCCCACAAATTGTAGATCCATCAAAAGCTTACCAGCTGGCCAGGATTGCGAATTGGATTGCTTGGCAAGATTCTGAACTGCACCCGCTATAAAATTTAACAGTGAACTAAATTCAGGCAATTGCATACGGCTGATCAAGTCATCAGAACTAGCGTAAAAAAATTCTGATTCGTCCTTGCCGTGCAGCGATCGCATGGCAGTAAAGGCTCGAACAAGTACTGGATTAATATCGTTAGCGTCTGGACATCGCTGCACGTCTAACGGTATAGGCCATAGAGCTTGCATTAGCTATGCATCTCGACTGGCATGGTTAATTTCCATCCTGTTCTTTTTTCAAAGGCAGCAAGATCTTCTGGCGTATCAATATCGAGTGTAAATCGATCATTTTCAGTAATGTGCCGATGAACCAAGACGGGATTGTCGTCAATAAATTTACGACAACCAATTGACGCATTCGTTGCCAACAGCTCTGGAATAACATCTCCTGAAAATACAACAGGATTTCCTCTCTGCCCTTTAACTTCCGGGTACACAATCGACGTACCCGGAGGACGTTTTTTGAAGGCGGCAATGAGCTCTGTAAATTCCGCACTGCTGAGCAAAGGCTGATCAGCCAACACAATCAGAATGACATCAAATTTATTTCCTAATGCTTCTAAGCCTATTCGCACAGACGATTGCTGTCCTTGCTCAGGTTGTGGATTACGAATGACCGTCACAGGAAATGTCTCTACAGCGGGCTCTATCTCTGTATGGTGATAACCCGTTACAACAACAACGTCGTCGACACCACCACCACTTAACGCAATCAGATGACGGTTAATTAAAGGTACACCCTGAAGGCGAAGCAGGCATTTAGGCACACCTCCCAAGCGCGAACCTTCACCCGCTGCTAATAATACGGCGCCTACCCGCAGCCGCTCATATAAGCCACCGCCTTGTTTTAATAAGCAACCCATCTACTGCTCCTAATGAATTTTGAAAATCGTTACACACAACGCTTTAATTCAGGTGAATTACATTTTCCAGACTTTGCAAATTATTGACTGCCATAAAACCACTGATTAAATGACCACTGCGCGCAATGGCCTCTGAACCAGGCACTTCTTTATTGGGATGTAACCAAAATAGTTTTGCACCGCGTTGTCTGATGGCTTTGATAGCTCGCTCTGTATCGGCCGGCGCGTCAGTATCATACCCATCAGAGAGAACATACACCAAATCTCTACTGCCCAAGGCACGCCCAACGTGGACCTTTAAAAACGTGTCGAGATTGCTGGCTATCTTGGTTCCGCCGCCAAAGCCGAAGGTCACTGCATTGATTTTTTCCTGCACCCGCCCACTGTTACGATTTAACAGCTGGGTGATCTCACTGATACGCGTGTGAAAAACAAAAACTCGTGCATGCAGCACGTGACCAAAGGCGCGCCCTATCCGAAGAAAAAATGGTGCATGGGCTTCCATGGATTTACTGACATCAATCAGCACATAAATCCGCGGCATGATTTGGTCACGCTTTTTTAGTCTGAGCTTGAGCAGCTCGCCGCCGGTGGAGAAGCCTTGCCTGATCGTTGATAAAACATCGATACGCTGGTTTTGATGGGTATGTATCCACTTGCGCATGAGTTTTTTTCGCAAGCGCTGCTCTAATGGACGAATATAGGCTTCGAGCTTGTCTATATCTTCAGGCATCCATTTTTTAAAATCTTCATGCAAGGGGTCGACTTTACTAGCGCCACCCATAGCCTGCGGAGATTCCATACTATCGCCGTGCCCACCCTGAAAATCCAACCCTACGGATGGCCTAGCCTCGCCGGGTGGCATCTCCATATCGGCATGCATTTGCTCGACGAGTTGTTTAAGTGATTTAGATTTTTTTTGAGTGCCGCTGCTGCGGGTACTACCACGCACTTTGTGAGGAAACCAAAATGCATCAAACAGATCAGGGTATCGACGCCACTGATCGGCAGTAGCGCACGCAATGCTGCGCCAACATGATTTTAAACTGGGATAATGTATAGGCGCCAGATTCATAGTGATGCGTATCATGGCATCTAATTCTGCCAGACCGATCAAGAATCCGTGCTCACGTAAATAATCGGCAAAGCCACGAATCTGTAAACTTGGTAAGGTCGCCGATGCAGATTTCACCATCACACTATCGAAGCTCTCCGGCCACACCAACGTCGATGCCTACCCTGGCTTCCGACTGTAGCTTTTCTATGATTTCAGTACTCATCTGCCACTGATCTGATCGCGTTTTTAAGAGCGAAGACAGACAAGCACGTATTACCTCCGGGTCATCAGGTACGACATCCTGACCCATTGCGCACAGGGCTCGCACCCAATCAAGCGTCTCTGCTATTCCAGGTACTTTTTCTAAATCTTGTTTTCTGAGTTTTTGAACAAAGCCTACGGCTTGTTGCACCAGTTCGTGATTAGCATTCGGTACCATTTTTTTTACGATTTCTATTTCGCGCGGCAAGCTGGGATAATCTACGTAGTGATAAAGACAGCGCCTGCGCAATGCATCGGATAAATCGCGTGTGCCATTACTGGTCAGCACAACAATGGGCTGTGTTGTAGCTTTTACGGTACCAAACTCCGGTACTGAAATTTGGTACTCGCCTAATACTTCCAGCAAATAGGCTTCGAACGATTCATCAGCCCTATCAATTTCATCGATTAATAGTACGGCGGGTTTTTCAGATGTAATCGCCTGCATCAGAGGCCGCTTAAGTAAAAAAGCTTCCGAAAAAAGATCTTCTCGCAAGCTGGCATTGATACCTTTCTCTGCCTCGCGCAAACGAATTTCCAATAATTGTTTGCTGTAGTTCCACTCATAAACCGCTTGATTTAAATCCAGACTTTCGTGGCATTGCAATCGAAACAAAGGCCGATCGAACGCACGCGATAACGCATAAGCAATCGCTGTTTTTCCTACGCCGGCTTCACCTTCAAGCAGCACTGGTCGCTCGAGTGCGAATGCCATCCATACCAGCGTTGCCAGACCATCATCTGGCACATAACCAGCCGTGGCCAGTAAACCTGACACTTCCTTAGGCGTCATGATGTATTACGACTTTCTTCCAAACAGACGACCAAAAAAATCTTTGATAAGCATCCACGCAATAGCTAAGCCATTGAGCTCGGTGACTGCTTGCGCCGCTGGTGCTGCGTGCGCATGATCAGCCTCTAGCTCTGCTGCTGGCAAAGCAGAATCTGGCGGCGTTGCAGCCATCGCCTTGATCTCGAAATTGCCAGCAAACTGAGACAGAATCATGTCCGAGACGGAGGTCATCATGCGGCCCCCAAACTGCGCAAATTTACCGTTCACAATCACATCGGCTTTACCCAGTAAATTTGTCGAACCATCTGGCCCTGCCACCAGCGAGGCCGTCAGATGCATGGAGGCCGACGAACCCCCTTTGTCCGAGCCTTTGCCCATCATGACTAATGTACGAGTAGCTGTATCAATAGAAATGAGTTCAATATCACCCGCAAATGCGGCAGTTGCTGGCCCCACCTTGACTTTGACGCTGCCTTTGTAGTTGTTATCGTCAAGCTTTTCTGTAATGGCGGCCCCTGGCATACAGGTCGCCAACTCAACAACATCCGAAAGAACCCCCCAACATGCGTCGAGGGGAGCCTTAATTGGATAGCTTTTATCAAGTAGTACTTGCATCCGTCAATTCCATTAGTGAGTCAAACCGTGGGCTTTCAGCTCTTTCCAAATCCTGTAAGCGGTATGAGGCATTTCTAAATGCGTCACACCCAGGTGTGCAAAGGCATCGACCATTGCGGCGGTAAAGGTAGGAATACTTCCCACATGAGGCGACTCGGCGACACCCTTGGCACCAATCGGATGGTGAGGTGATGGCGTGACCGTAAAATCTGTCTCCCAATGAGGTGTTTCTACTGCTGTAGGTAAAAAATAATCCATCAGTGTATTGCCCTGAATATTTCCCTGCGCATCAAACGACAACAGCTGGCCCATGGCTACGGCGAAGCCTTCTGTTAAGCCGCCATGTATCTGGCCTTCGATAATCATCGGGTTGATACGCGTACCGCAATCATCCAATGCATAAAAGCGGCGTATTTTCGTTTCCCCTGTTCCCTTGTCGATATCAACGACACACAGATAGATACCGAACGGGAAGGTGAAGTTAGGCGGATCGTAATAATGAACCGCTTCCAGCCCTGGTTCCATTCCTGCGGGCGGTTTGTTGTAAGCAGCCCAGGCAATTTCTGTCATGGTTTTGAATTTTTCAGCATCGCCTTTGACTTTAAAGCGATCGATTTCCCATTCGAGATCGTTCTCACCAACTTCCAGCAAGTGTGCTGCTAGTTTTCTCGCTTTAGCATGAATTTTTCTCGCAGCTAAAGCAATCGCTGCACCAGCCACCGGTGTGGAACGTGAACCATAGGTGCCTAGTCCATAAGGCGCCGTACTGGTATCGCCCTCTTCTACCTGAATCACTTCTGAGGGTATGCCCAGTTCCGTGGCGATGATTTGCGCGTAGGTGGTTTGATGCCCCTGACCTTGAGTAATGGTTCCCATGCGAGCAATGGCGCTGCCCGTGGGGTGAACACGAATTTCACATGAATCGAACATACCTACACCGAGGATGTCACACATTTTGGAAGGACCTGCTCCTACGACTTCGGTAAATGTGACTAGCCCTATGCCCATTAAGGTTGGACAGTTTGGGTCTGCCCGTTTTACTGCCTGCTCAGCACGCAAGGCCTTGTAATCGACTACGTTAAGCACTTTATCCAGCGCTGTATCGTAGTCACCAGAATCGTATTCAAATCCAAAGGCGGATGTGTAGGGAAACTGTTCTTTACGGATGAAATTTTTCTTACGGATTTCAGCCTTGTCCATATTCAGCTTTTGCGCCAGAACATCCACCATACGTTCAATCAAATACACCGCTTCGGTCACACGGAAAGAACAGCGATACGCAACGCCCCCTGGTGCTTTGTTGGTATAGACGCCTTCGACGGTGCAGTGCGCTGCCGGGATGTCATACGAACCCGAGCAAATATGAAATAAGCCTGCGGGAAATTTCGTTGGATCCGCACACGCATCGAACGCACCATGGTCAGCAATAACATGAGCACGCAGACCAAG